>NZ_JBRREH010000047.1:0-36708 GCF_056760175.1 Stenotrophomonas sp. STEN021
CCTCCCTCCCCCCCCCCCCCCGGCGCGCGGCCCGCGGCGTTGGCGCCGGCCCTGCTCGGGGCGGCCCCGCCGGCTTCAGGCCTCACGCGCCCGCGCGCCCCCCACTACGCTGTTGCGCCTCCCTTTGGCGAAGCCAAGAGGAGGCTTGGGGAGGGGTTGGCTTTTCGCCGCCTGATGTATCTGTGGCTTCGCGGCTTACGCCGCTCCCACACCCTGGGGAAAGCCCCTCGCCGTGCATGGCCCTGCACCACAATCGTGCGGGTTCTTGATATTAGTCATCGAGAAAGCAGGCCCGGTGCGTGGACCATGGAACTACCCCCAAAGCAGGATAGTTCGCACCATGCTCAGCGCCACCCAACGCGACCTCATCAAAGCCACTGTTCCGCTGCTGGAAACCGGCGGCGAAGCATTGACCAAGCACTTTTACAGCCGGATGTTGAGCCAAAGCGACATCGCACGCCCGCTGTTCAATCCCAAGCACCAGAGCAGCGGCGACCAACCGCGTGCGTTGGCCAACTCGGTGCTGATGTATGCCAAGCACATCGACCGACTGGAAGCACTGGGTCCGCTGGTGGGACAGATCGTCAACAAGCACGTTGCCCTGCAGATCCTGCCGGAGCACTACCCGATCGTCGGCCACCACCTGCTGGCCTCGATCCGTGAAGTACTGGGCCCGGACATTGCCACCGACGAGATCATCGACGCCTGGGGCGCGGCCTACCAGATGCTGGCCGACCTGCTGATCGGCGCCGAGGAAGAAGTGTATGCGGCCAATGAAAAGGCCCCAGGCGGCTGGCGCGGCGCGCGCACCTTCCGCGTTGCCGAGAAGGTACCCGAGAGTGCGGAGATCACCTCCTTCCACCTGGTGCCGGTCGACGGCGGTGCGGTGGTGGACTTCAAGCCCGGCCAGTACATCGGCATGAAGCTGGAACTCGACGGCGAGGAAACCCGTCGCAACTATTCCCTGTCGCGTGCAGCCAACGGCGTCGGCTACCGCATCAGCGTCAAGCGCGAAGGCAATGGCAAGGTATCCAACCATCTGCATGACAACGTGCAGATCGGCGACACGCTGGAGCTGTTCGCCCCGGCCGGTGATTTCACCCTGGTGGCCAGCGAGCGCCCGGTTGCCTTCATCAGCGGCGGCGTCGGCATCACCCCGACCCTGCCGATGCTGGAGCAGGCGCTGGCCAGCGGTCGCCAGGTGCATTTCATCCATTGCGCCCGCAATGGCCAGGTGCATGCGTTCCGCGAGTTCATCGCCGACAAGCAGAAGCAGCACCCCCAGCTGCACAGCTACACCTGCTACAGCGAAGCGCTGCCGGGTGATGCTGGCGACGCCGAAGGCTTCCTCAGCCGCGAGCTGCTGGAGCAATGGTTGCCGGCCGAGCGCGACGTCGACGCCTACTTCCTCGGCCCGAAGCCGTTCATGGCGCAGGTGAAGAAGCTGCTGCGTGATGTAGGCGTGCCGGAAGCGCAGAGCCGTTACGAGTTCTTTGGCCCGGCCGCGGCACTGGAAGCCTGAGCCGCGTCATCGCAAGGTATGTGAGGTAGGAGGCCGGCGGGGAAACCCGCTGGCCTTCTTTGTTGTGGCGGCTACGCAACCGCTTGCGACAGCGCTAGGATGCGGCATCGCTCGTCGCCAAGGGGAAGTGCATGAACGTCCATGCCGTGGTGTTGGCCGCTGTATCAAGCTTTCTGCTGGGTGGCTTGTGGTACTCACCCGTCCTGTTCGGCCGTGCCTGGAACCGCGAGAACGGCGGCGAAGTGCCACAAGGCCATCCGGGCAAGGTGTTTGGCGTGGCGTTCGTGTTCTCGCTGGTGGCGGCGTTTGCCTTCGCCTGGTTTGTCGGCCCGCAGCCGGAGCTGCGCAAGGCCTTGTTGTGCGGTCTGGTGGCCGGCTTCGGCATCGTCGCGGCGAGCTTCGGCATCAACTACCAGTTCGCCCAGCGCAGCGGAAAACTGTGGGCAATCGACGGCGGCTACCACACCGCCCAGTTCCTGCTGTTCGGCCTGATCCTGGGGCTGTGGCACTAGTCACACCGGCTCGGGGCCGCCGCCAATCGCCGCTCTCCGGCGGATGACGCAAGCGTGCTTGCACGCCACTGCGCGGAACCGCTCGTTGAGCCGGCAGACAACCACCGTGGGCTGCGAAACCGCTGCAACAGCACCGCAAGCGAAGCACCACTAAGGTTTTGCGGGCAAGCTGTGCCGCCGATGGCAAATTTGATTACTTGTTCTCGCTACACATGTTGGAACAGAATTTGCCAACATGGATCCTGCGGACAAGAATTCAAACGTCTTCCACGCAGGCATATGACGGGCAATCAGGCTAGCCGAAATCATCAGCCAACCTTGACAGCCAAACCTCCGTGGAATGCACAAGGCGTCACGCATGACTGCGCTTTGGCGCTATCCACACCTGCCGGCACCGGCAGGTAAACATCGAAAACCGTCCCCATGGGCGAACGCCATCCGGCAACGCAGTCTGCAGTCAATGGAGGCATTCCATTGGCGCTGTCACAGCGTGCCGGTGCAGCTACCGGAGCCGTATCTGTACAGGCTCCTCATGCCCATCGTTTCAAGGAAGAAAATTGTTCATCAAAACTGATCGACTGGATGACGCGGTGCTGGCGAAGGCCGTATGTGAGGAGGTTCTGGCGGTACAGGTGAAGCAGTTCATCCCCAGGGAAACTGCAATGCAGCTTGGCCAGCGCATCCTCGGGCAGGGATTCGACAGTTACGTCAATGCACCCGATATCGGCAGGATAGGCATGGCGCTCTATGAGACAGAGAATGTTCCCGCCCGCCTCAATGCCTACTTCGAGACAGCGCTGGACAACATCAACGCACTACGGAAGCGGTGCATGCCGTATGCCTCCCCAATGGATGTTCTCCGCTGCACACTGGACGAAACATGGCCCGCTGGCGCCCAGCTGGAACAGCTGTACGGGCGGAAAATGTATGTGGGTCTGTCACGAATTGTCCAACCTGGGGTGGAGTTTCTCGCCCACCACGACATTTTCGCGAAGGACGCCCCCGAGACGTTCCGGTCGCATAGTCTTGCTTCGCAGCTGGCAGCAAATATCTACCTCACAATGCCCACAGACGGTGGCGGCCTGCAAATATGGCAATCGGCGATATCCGCTGAGGAGTTTGATGCCATGCGCGGCAATAGCTACGGCATAGATCCGTTGATCCTCGGCACGCCGACATTGCAGATCCAGCCCGAGGAGGGCGACCTGATTCTGTTCAACTCACGGCGTATGCATGCCGTCACACCCGGGACGGACAAGCCTCGCCTGAGTCTGTCCTGCTTTGTCGGCTACCGTGGCATGGCCACACCACTCACGCTCTGGAGCTGACCGGTGGACGGCTATCTCCATGAATTCTTCTCGCTGGCGGTCATTCACCTGTTGGCAGTCATTGCACCGGGCCCGGACTTTGCCGTTACCGTGCGACAAAGCATCCGGTACGGAAGATGGGCCGGGGTCCAAGTGGCAATCGGCATTGGCGCAGGTATTTCCGTGCATGTTCTGTACACGCTGCTCGGCGTGGGAGCGTTGTTGCATGCCAATGCACGGTTGATGACCGCAACCAAAATTCTCGGTGCGACCTATCTTCTCTATCTGGTGTTTTCATTCCTGCGAAGTGCCGGCCGTACCTCCACCGCCGGAAAACCCGACGACGCGGGGGCTCCCGCACTGGGCTGGCGCAGGTCATTTCTGCTTGGCTTCGTCACCAATGCGACCAACCCCAAGGCGACACTGTTCTTCCTGGCGATCTTCACCACGGTCGTCAGCGCGGGAACACCATTGAAAGTCCAAGCCCTCTACGGAATCTGGATGTGCCTGGTCAATGCGGGCTGGTTCGTGCTGGTAAGTGTGTTGTTTACCCAGCAGGTGGTACGCGATCGGTTTCTGCGCATGGGCGGCTGGCTGGAAGGCGGGATGGCGCTTGTTTTCCTTGTGTTCGCCGGACGCCTTTTTTGGGAAGTGGCTGGCGGCTAAGCGATCTTCATCGGCCACCGGGCCGTACATGACTTGCCAGAGTGGGTGCCATCACTGGATTCCAACGCGCTGTTGCGGGTCCAGCTCCCACTCCCCGGATCAGCACTGAAAAGCCCGGGCAGTCGAGAGCTTCCCGGACTTCCACGCCCAGCCCCGCACGGAGTGAGTTAAACCAGGTTCGCGCGCAGCCAGCGCATCACGGTCTCAACCACACCCAGCTTCTGCGGCACATCCAAACCAAGCGCCCGCGCAAAGCCATCGGCGTTGCGAATGAACGATTGACGTGCGATCCGCTGCGCCTGCTGCACCGTCGACTGTTGCCGACGCAGCTGTACGATCTGTACCGATGGCCTTCCTGGCGGCGCGAATTTCTGGAAACGGCGCAGCTCGTCGGCCACCAAGCCAACGTCCGTGTCTGCCTTGAGCAGATGCTCGCCGGCCTGCAACAGCAGCTCCAGCGCCTGCCCTGCAGCGGTCAGCGCATTGTCGCCGGCAGCGAACATTGTCAGTGCAGCCGACATGGTCAGCACGCTATCGCGCTGCTGCAGGCGCTGTAGCTGTGCTGTCCATGGGAAGGCTGCGTGGGGAGTGGCCATGGTGGTCGGGATTCAAGGAAGGGCGGCGAACTTTACGGGTTGGCGGAGGCTTGTACCAGCGGGGAGATTTTCCCTCACCCGATAACCCGCTTGAACGGCGGCAGGGAATCAATGATCCGCTTGCCATACCTGCGCGTCAGCAAACGCGAATCCAGAATGATCACCCGCCCGGTATCGGTGGACGTACGAATCAAACGCCCGGAAAACTGGGTCAAGGTGCGCAACGCATGCGGGATCGCGATCAGGTTGAATGAGTTCAAACCACGACTCTCGAACCACTCGCTCAAGGTCGAGGTCTGCGGATCGGTTGGCACAGCAAACGGTACCTGGGTGATCACTACCGTGGTACAGGCCTCGCCCGGCAGGTCCAGGCCTTCACCAAACGAATTCAAACCGAACAGTACCGAGCCCTCGCCCGCCGAGGTGCGCTTGATGTGCTCGTCGATCATCTTCTGCTTGGCGCCGTCGCCCTGCACCAACACCTTTTTGCGCAGCGTCGCCGGCATCAGCTCGGCTACTTTTTCCATCTTCCAGCGCGAGGTGAACAGGACCATGCTGCCCTTGTCCCAATCCAACTCAGCGGCCAGATACTTGGCTATTTCCTTGGGATGGCGCTCACGGTCTTCCGGCGTCACCGGGAACTGCGGCACAATCAGTTCAGCCTGGTTCGGCAGGTCGAACGGTGAGGCCAGCGACACCATCTCTGCTTCCTCGGGAATGCCGTTGTCGATTGCCAGCGACTGGAAATCGCCACCGCCGGTCAGCGTCGCCGAGGTCATCACCACCGAGTCCACTTCATCCCACAGCAGCTTGCGCAGCACCATCGCCGCCGACACCGGCGAGCAATGCAGGATGTAGTCGCCATCGCGTGACATGGTTACCCAGCGGGCGATCGGCGGCTGGCCTTCCTTGTCCTCGCGGCGCCAGCCGGCCCACAGGTTGTACTGCTGCTCGACCATTTCCTGGGCCATGCCCAGGTTGCGTTGCAGGCGTTCGACCGCTGGATCGTCCTGCTTGCCCTTGGCCACCGCCGAGGCCGCCGCCGTTGCCCAGTTGAGCAGGGTGCGGGTTTCATCGGCCAATACTTCGATGGGCTGGCGCCAGGATTCAGGCAGGCGGCCGTTGGCGGCGCGCCACATCGGCTCGCGCTCGTCGGGCTGCGGAATCCAGACATTGCCGATCTCGTCGCGGAACGCCTTCAGCAGTTTGCTCACACGCGAGGCCACGTCGATGGCTTCGTTCGGCAACAGGTTGCCGATCTTGTCCTTGTCCACCGCACGGTAAGCGCCGGCAATCAGGATCTGCAGGCGGCCGGTGCGCTTGGCCATATCGTCCAGCGGCAGGTTGGCCGCGCCCTGGTCGATGGCGACGTTGCCGATGTGATGGCCTTCGTCCAGCACCAGCAACATGTCGCCGGGCGGCGCGATCAGCGGCTGGCCGCTGTCACTGTCGCCCAGCGACAGCGCCGACAACAGCAACGCATGGTTGGTGACGATGATCTGCGCGTCGCGCACTTCGGTACGTGCACGCAATACCGGGCATTGCGCCGAATACGCGCAGCGGCGCCCGGCGCAGGCCGAGGCCGGCGTGGTGATACGCATGCGCAGCGTGGGCGTGACGTTCTCCGGCGCGTTGTCCAGATCGCCGTTCCATCGCCCTTCGATGAAGGCCTTGGTCAGCTTCTCGGCGACGTCCATTTCAATCGGCGCCAACGGCCGGTCGTAGAGCTGCACGTCGTCGCCGAACATGCCCTCCTGGACGCCCTCGCCCTGCGCTTCGGCCGCATTGCGGGTGCACAGGTAGCGGGTGCGGCCCTTGGCCAGGGCCACGGTGGCCTGCAAGCCGGTGGACTTGAGGAAGTTGGGGATGTCGCGCTCGACCAGCTGCGACTGCAGGGCCACGGTGCCGGTACTGATCACCAGCTTCTTCTTGCTGGCCAGGGCAATCGGAACGCCAGCCGTTAGATAGCCAAGGCTCTTGCCGACGCCGGTAGGTGCTTCCACCACGCCCACGCCGCCAGTGCCCAGCGCGCGCGACACCACGCCGATCATCTGGCTCTGCGAGCGGCGCGTGCTGAAGCCCGGCGTATTCGCCTGCAGCTTGCTGTAAGCGTCACGGATGCCGTTCTTGATGTCCTCGGTCAGCGCCCGTGGTGCCTCTACTTTTTCCGTCACACCAACCTGCCCGCAGCTCAATCAAGGCGGGCATTTTCCCATACCCGCCCGCATTCACCGAATGCGTTGCCGGCTCAGGGTTTGCCGGGGGCCTGCGGGCGCCGCAGGGCCTGCACCAGCGCCCAGGCCAGCATGATGTAACCCACCGCTTCCAGCAGCGCCAAACCAACATGGCCGATGCTGAGCAGCGTATTCATCGCACCCATGCCGGAATAGTTGCCGGTGGCGATAAACACCAGCGGGATTGCCGTCAGCCCACCGCCTATCAGGGTGACCGCCAGCAGCAGCGACAGTGCACCCAATGCCACGCTGCGTACTTTGCCACGCGGGGTATCGAGCAGCATTACCACGGCAACACCAAGGGCAATCATGATTGGCAGGCGGTAGCCGATGGAAACCAGCAGGGTCGTCAGCAATTCAGTTGGTTCCATGACCGGCCTCAGTCCGCAGTGACCAGCAGCGCATCACCGGCGCGCAGTTCGGCATAGATCGCATCGGTCTCCGGGCGCATGCCATGCCACTGCTGGAAACTCTCGGCGGCCTGCTCGACCAACATCCCCAGGCCATCAAAGCTGTTGCGGCAACCCGCCGCGCGCGCCCAGGCCAGGAACGGGATCGATGCCTCACCGTAATTCAGGTCCACCGCCGTGGTCATGCTGTTGACCAGCGACAGCGGCAGGTTGAAACCGCTGCCCTCGCCGCGCGCGGCCGAGGTGGCATTGATGATCAGCTCGAAATCGCCCTGCTCGCGCAGGTCATCCCAATACGCGGAGATGGCGCGGCCGGGTTCGCTCATTGCATCGACCAGTGCATCGGCGCGTTCGGGCGAACGGTTGACCACGATCAGTTCGAGAATGCCGGCATCCAGCAGCGCCGGTGCAACACCGCGTGCGGCACCACCGGCACCGAGCAGCAGCACCCGACGGCCGCGCAGGTCCAGACCGTGACGACCGGTGAGGTCACGCACCAGGCCGATGCCGTCGGTATTGTCGCCATGCCAGCGATCACCCTTGCGCAGCAGCGTGTTGACCGCACCGGCGCGATGCGCGCGCGAAGTAGTGGTGGTACACAGCGCGAACGCGGCTTCCTTATGTGGCAGGGTCACGTTGGCGCCGACGCCGCCGTCAGCGGCAAAGGCTTCCAGCGCCGCCACGAAATCTTCGGGCGAGGCCTCGATGGCGCGGTAATCCACGGCGATGCCATGTGCCTTGCCGAACGCGGACTGGATGCGCGGCGACTGCGAATGGGCGATGGGCTGGCCGAAAACTGCGTAGCGTGGAGCGCTCATTGTGATCCTCTGCATGACCTAGACTGGACGCGACTTTACTTGCTGGACCCGTATGCGGACCCGTCACTTGCTGCTCGCGCTGACCCTGAGTTTACCCTTTAGCCCCATTGCCTCGGCGCTTTCCGAGTTCGGCATCGAAGGCATGGGGGTAGTTTCCACCCGTGCAGATGAAATCCGCGCCACCGTCTCGGCGGACGGGCAACGCGTCATCTGGGCCAGCAACCGCGAGGGCGGCGCGGGCGGTTGGGACCTGTGGCAGGCGACGCTGCAGGACAAGCGCTGGATGGAGCCGCAGCCGTTGGCCTTGAACAGCGCCGCGGACGACGTCGATCCCTTTCTCAGCGCGGACGGCCATTGGTTGTACTTCGCCTCCAACCGCAAAGGCGGCCATGGCGGCTTTGATCTATACCGGGCGCAGGTTGCAGCCGATGGCAGCCTGGGCCAAGCGCAGAACCTGGGGCCGGCAGTGAACGGCAGGCAGGACGAGCGCTCACCGGCGCTGGCCGACGATGGCCGACTGTTGTTTTCGAGCAATCGTGCGGGCGGCAACGGCGGCTGGGATCTGTGGCGTGCACCCGCTGCAGGCGATGGTTTTGCCGCACCGGCGGCCTTGGCCGGCGTCAACACCGCTGCCGACGAGCTGGATGCGAGCTGGCTGGGCGGCGGCCGTGGCGTGGTGTTTGCCCGCGCCAACGCGACGGGCGGCGCTCAGTTGTGGCTGTCGCAGTGCAGACAGGGGCAATGGGCTGAGGCGACGCTGCTGGGCTTGTCGTTCAACAGCGCTGATGGCGATACGCGTGGCGCGGTGATTGATGCCAACAAGCCCGGTGAACTGGTGGTCAGCGGCAAGGCGCGCTCACCACGGGCCGGCGGCATGGATCTTTACCGGATGAAGGCGCCGCTGGTTGATGGGGATGATTCTTGTCGGTGAGATTTTGGCGGTGAGGCAAGAGCAAAAGCTCACCCCTCCCCAGCCCTCCCCTTCGCTGCGCGAAAGGGAGGGAGACAAGCGATCCGCCCCCTCCCTTTGGCCGCAGGCCAAGGGGAGGGTTGGGGAGGGGTGCTTCTGCTCTACCGCTTTTAGCTTTTAGCTTTTAGCTCCAGCCAACACCGCAGCACGCATCGCCTCGTACTCCGCCTCACCAATCTGCCCACCTTGCCTGCGCAGCTCCAGCGCACGCAGCCTGGCATCGACATCGCCACCCTGCGCTGCCTCGCGCTGCAGCCGCTCTGCGGCCGAGTGCAGCTGCGGAGGGCGCTTGCCGGCGCGCACGATGGCGGCGATGAACACGCCGATCGCCACCGCGAACAGCAGTACGCCGATCAGCCATACCGCCCAGTTGTAACCTTCAAGACCGGGAACATTCATCTCACGCCTCCTTCAGCCAACGCGCGATCTGCGGCGCGTAGTAGGTCAGCACACCATCAGCGCCCGCGCGCTTGAAGCCGATCATGGTCTCCATCACGCACTTGCGTTCATCCAGCCAGCCATTGGCAGCGGCCGCCTTCAACATCGCGTACTCGCCACTGACGTGATACGCGAAGGTCGGCACGCCGAACTCGGTCTTCACCCGACGCACGATATCCAGGTAGGGCATGCCCGGCTTGACCATCACCATGTCCGCGCCTTCGTCCAGGTCCAGCGCGATCTCGCGCATGGCCTCGTCGCTGTTTGCGGGGTCCATCTGGTAGGTCTTCTTGTCGGCCTTGCCCAGGCTGCCCGAGCTGCCCACCGCATCGCGGAACGGACCGTAGAAAGCCGAGGCGTACTTGGCCGAATAGGCCATGATGCGAGCGTTGATGTGGCGTGCATCATCCAGCGCGGTGCGGATAGCGCCGATGCGGCCATCCATCATGTCCGATGGCGAGATGATGTCCACGCCGGCTTCGGCATGCGACAGCGATTGCTTGACCAGCGCTTCGACGGTGATGTCGTTGAGCACATAGCCGGTGTCGTCGATGATGCCGTCCTGGCCGTGCGTGGTGTACGGGTCCAAGGCCACATCGGTCATCACCCCCAGCTCGGGGAAGCGCTGCTTCAGCGCGCGTACCGCACGCTGCGCCAGGCCTTCGGGATTCCAGGCTTCAGCCGCGTCCAGCGACTTGCGCGAGGGGTCGATCACCGGGAACAGGTCGATCACCGGCACGCCCAGTTCCAACGCCTGCTCGGCTTCGCGCAGCAGTTCGTCGATGGACATGCGGTCCACGCCCGGCATCGATGCCACCGCCGCGCGGCCTTCCAACTCATGCACGAACACCGGCCAGATCAGGTCGTTGCTGGTCAGCGTGTTTTCGCGCATCAAACGGCGCGAGAACTCATCGTGGCGCATGCGCCGCGGGCGGTATTGGGGATGGATCATCGCGGTACTCCTTGATTCCGGAAACGGGGCTTACTGCAGCCTGTAACCCTGCGGCTGCAGTGGCTCGGGCAGCGGGCCATGGCCCAAGGCGTCGAGCAGATCGATTTCGATGGTACGCACCATGGCGTCCAGCGGCAGGTCGTTGGGTTCGATGCCGAACGGCTCCTCCATCTCCTCGCCGAGCTGGTCCAGGCCGAAGAAGGCATAGGCCAGCAGCATCGACACCACCGGCGTGGCCCAGCCCAATGCGCCAGCCAGACCAAACGGCAGCAGCACGCAGAACAGCCACGCACAGCGGTGCAGCAGCAAGGTATAGGCGAATGGCAGTGGAGTGCCGGCGATGCGCTCGCAGCCGGCCTGCACGCTGGCCATGGCATGCAGACGCGCTTCGAACTGGGCGTAAAGATAGGGGTGCAGACGGCCTTCGCGCAGCGGCACGGCCAGTTCGCTGGCGAGCTGGTTCAGCACGCCATCGGGGACATTGCGCCGCGCCAGCACCGCGTCCTGGTCCGGCTGCAACCATGCTGCACAGGCCGCGGCCTGGTCGCGGCCACGCAGACGCGCGGCCAGGGCACTGGCAAACCCGATCACCAGGTGGGTACTGCGCTCGCGAAGTTGCGGTTCGGCGGCCAGCAGCGCAGCGGCCTCACGGGCGAAGCTGCGTGATTCGATGACCAGCTGTCCCCACAGCTTGCGGCCTTCCCACCAACGGTCGTGGCAAGCGTTGTTGCGGAAACTCAGGAAGATCGACAGCACCAGCCCCAGCAACGTGAACGGCACCACCGACAAGCCAGTACCGCCCAGCGGGTGCCAGCTGCGGCTGAACGCGGCCACCAGCACCGCCAGCGCGCCGATCGCCAGCACCTTCGGGGCGATGGCCGGCACGATGGAGCCGCGCAGGATGTACAGCAGCTGCCAGCCAGTGGGACGGGGGCGGATGATCATCGGGAAGCGGAAAACGCCTGTAACAGGCCAACGGCGCCGGAGAGCTTCCGGCCAGCCCGCGCATTTTACGCCCCCTGGCGTTACCCCGCCGGCCCAGACCACCCCTGGCTCAAAAGATGCCGCCGCCCATGCTCAAACGGATCATCCCGACAACAATGACGATGGCATTGAGCAGCAGGCCGGTTTTGGCCCGGCCGCGCTTGCTGGCGTGGGTGAACAGCAGGCCGATGGCGGCAATGATCGCACCCACGGCTGCAAATGGAATCAGGAACCAATTGCCCCAGCCCAGCAATGGAATGAAGGCCAGTACCATCCACAGCAAGGCAACAATGCCCCAGATCAGGCTGATCAGCCCCATGTGCTTTCCTCCACCAAGTACAGCCTGCAAGATAGCCGGGAACGGCTGTGGAGCAAAAGGCCCTCATCTTGGCCGGAAGTTCTCGACAGATTCAGCCAGCGCCATGGATCATCCGCAATTACCGATCACCGGGGAGTGAAACCATGAAACTTCCGCTCGCTATCGCACTATCGCTTGGCGTTGCCTTGGCCGTGGGCGGCTGCGCCAGCACCTCCAAGGTCATGCTCGGCCAGGCCCGCGCACCCGTGGACCCGGCCAGCGTGCAGATCTATTCCACTCCGCCGGCCGGTTCGGTGGAGATCGCCCAGCTCGAAAGCTCCAGCGCGGTTGGCTTCGGCACCCAGGGCCAGACCGATGCCGCCATTGCCCGGCTCAAGCGCGAGGCCGCCGCACTCGGCGCCAACGGCGTGATCCTGATGGGCGTGGGCTCCGGCGGCTCGCCGGTCGGCATGTCGGTAGGTGCGGGCAGCTATGGCCGCCACACCGCTGGCGGCCTCAGCGTCGGCATCCCCACCCAACAGAAGCGCGCCGCCGGCGTGGCGATCTGGGTGCCACCGGGCGCAGGCAAGTAAGTTTTGCTGTTTGGCCTGATACGACAAGGGCGCCGTTCGGCGCCCTTGTCGTAGCTGCTGCTGCGAATCAGCTGTGATCGCGCAGGAAGCGGGCCATCGACGAAACGCCCGGTACCGCAGGCTCGAACTCACCGGCAACATCGATGAAGCCGCGCATGATGGCGATGTCGCGCGGGCTGCGGTTGATCGCATCACGCATCTCCGGATCGGCACCGGCGCGCAACAGCCGCTGCACCAGTTGCGGCAGGCCGTGCAGTGCCGCCAGGTGCAACGGGCCGAAGCCGCGCGGGTCGCGTACGTCCAGCGAAACCTCTTCGTCGAGCAGTCGATCCACGGCGGCCAGCACCACGCTCTCGTCGCAGGCCGTGCCCGGTTCGGCGCGCGCGCCCAACAGCAACAGCAGCGGCGTTACCGTGCCAGCCGAGGCCTGGTCCGGCTCAGCACCGGCCAACAGCAAGGTATCCAGCAAGGCCAGCAGACGGGTGCGATCACGTGAAGTGAAACCGTACAGCGCCGCGCAATGCAGCGGCGCCAACTGCTGGTCATCACCGGCATGCACGTCGGCACCGGCAGTGAGCAGGCGCGCGGCAATATCAGGCAGACCCAGCGCAGCAGCCAGCATCAGCACGGTGACGCCACCGGGCAGACGATGTTCAAGCTTGGCGCCGGCATTGAGCAGGGCGGCCACGATGGTGGTCTGGCGCATGCTCACTGCCGCCGACAACGGGGTGGCGCCGCTGGCAGCGGCGTGCTGCGGGTCGGCGCTGCGCGACAGCAGCAGGTCCACCACTGCGGCATGTCCGCCGCCAGCTGCACGCAGCAGCCCGGTACAGCCCTGCGCATCGACGGCATCGACTGCAAAACCAAGATTCAGCAGGCGCCGCACCGCATCGGCGTCGCCAGCCATCGCCGCAGCAGCGACGTCGGCGTCGCGCAGGGCGCGCAGCGGCAACTGCCAGCCACGCCAATCAAGCAGATCGGCCAGATCACGGCGACCGCTGGACAGCGCAACGCCCAGCGGCGTCTGCCCATCAGCTGCGCGTGCATCCGGCGATGCGCCCTGCAGCACCAGCTGCTTGAGCGCGGACTCGCGTGCCAAGGCGGTGGCCAGATGCAGTGCGGTCATGCCGTGGCTGTCGCGCGCCTCGCGATCGACGCCATTGAGCAGCAGATGGTGCTGCAGCTTCAGCCAGCCCAGACGCACTGCCAGCGACAGTGCCGGATCACCGGCCGGCGAAGCGGCAAACGGATCAGCGCCGCGCTCCAGCAGCTCCAACGCGAACTGTTCGGTGCTGCGCGCGCCATGGTCGTGCTGGGCGCAGGCGGCAAGGAAGCGGGTCAAGCCACCACGACCGGCAGGCGACACGCCCCGCTGCAGCAATACCTGCAGGGTCGGGATCGCATCGACGCCGCGCGACAACAGCGCGAACATCGGCGTATCCGCGCAGGCGTCGAGCACTTCCGGCGCGGCGCCCTGTGCCAGCAGCCAATCAACCACGCGCGGCTGCAAGGCCAGCTCCGGATCATGCAGCAGGCCGCCCAGTTCATCGGCCGCACACAGCTTGGCCAAGGGCGCCATGCCATCGACGTTGCCGAACACCAGCGCCTCGCGCAGCAGAGCCAGCGGTGCGCGGTCGTTGAGCACCGGCACTGCGTCGCCATCAGCACCCTCGGCGTTGCTGGCGGCTGCATCGCTGACCGCAGCTGGCAGCGGGTAACTCGGGTCGAGCAGCGAGACAATGCTCCAACGGCCGGCCGAGGCTGCGTGCTCGATGGCGCGACGGCCATCGCTGCCGACCACATCGGCAGCGATGCCCAGATCCAACAGGCGGCGGATCAGTGCCGCCGACACATGTTCGGCGCGGCTGGCCAGCAGCAAGGCATTGCTGCCCTCGCCATCGACCGCATGCACGTCTGGCTTGTGCGCCAGCAGGCGCTCCAGCACCGCCGCATTGCCCTGCGAAGCGGCATCCAACCACGGCGTGCGGCCGGCTGCATCACGCGGCTCCACATTGGCGCCGGCATTGAGCAGGGTTTCAACGATATCCACGTGGCCAGCCAAGGCGGCTTCGTGCAGGGCGCTGCGACGCTGACGGTCACGCGCATCCAAGCGTGCCTTGTGTTTGAGCAGCAGCTGCACGCCGGCCGGGTCATCATCATCGGTGGCCGCGGCCTGGACCAGCACCGGCACACCATCAGCAGGCTCGACCTTGGCACCACGTTCCAGCAGGAACTTGCCCAATCGCCAGTTACCTGCCTGGCAGGCCACCGCCAGCGGACTGTGGCCGTCATTGTTGAGGGCGTCGATCTCGGCAGCGGCATCGCGCAGCAAGGCCGCAACGCCCGGATCGGAACTGCGCGCGGCATGGTGCAGCGGGGTGTTGCCATCGGCATCGGGCGTGCGTGGATCGGCACCATTGGCCAGCAAGGTCATCACCGCTTCCGGGCGGCCGTGCCAGCTGTCGCGGGTGGCTGCCAGCAATGGGGTCATGCCCTTGTGCGCCAGGTTGACGTCGACGCCACGGCTGATCAGTGCACGCAACAGGCGCAGGTCGGGCAGCACTGCTGCCAGCACCGCCAGGCTGCGCTGGTCACGTGACTCGGCCGGGGCCGGCGCATGCGGATCGGCACCGGCATCCAACAGCTGCAGGGCGCGATCGATGCGGCCACCACGGGCAGCGTCATACAACTGCGGCACCAGCTGGTGCTGGGCAATGGGCTCCAGCGGTGCCGGCTCGGCCAGCGCTTCGGCAAATGGGTCGAATACCGCTTGTTGTACGTCACCGGCCTTGCTGGCACCGGCGGCCGGTGCGCTGCGCATGGACTGCAGCAGGTGATGCAGCAAGGGCGCTGCAGCCGCAGTAGCTATGGCCAGCGGCCAACGCAGGCTGTCGCCTACCAGGCCCGGCCAGGCCGCCGCAACGATGGCTGCGCATAGCAGCAACACCACCGCTGCCGCGCCCAGACCATGCCAGGAATCCAGACTGCGGCCGCTCAAGGCCTGCCATTGCATGCGCAGCGAGCTGTCCTCGCGCTCCATCGCCTGCCATAGCGGCCAGGTACGCCAGAGCGCCAACAACGCCACGCTGACCGCAATGCTCAGCGCCAGCACCGCCGCCAGGCTGCCGCTGTCATGCAGCGCCGCCAACGGCCAGGACACCAAGACCGCAACCACCGCCGCGCCACCGCTCCACAGCCCCAACAGACCGGGCAGTTCGCGTTTGAATACGGCCAGCGACGGCGCCACCGTGCGGGTGCGCCGCCACCATGACACCGCCAGCGCAAATGCGGGCTGAGCCAGCACGCCACACACAGCCGCAACCACGCCACCCAGCGCCGTGGCCAGGGTCAGCAACACCCCAAGGCCCAGCGCGGCAGCAACAATGCGGCTACGCAATACTTCAGTCATCGCGACCGTCGATGCGAGCGATCTTCACCGGTGCCAACGGCAACGGCGGCGCCTGCAGATGGAAACCGCGCTCGGCCAGGTTGGCGCGCACCAGCGCAACGTCGGCCTGGGCCAGGCGGCGTTCGGGGGTCAGCGCAACCTCCAGCACGAAGGTATAAGGGGCCAGGGAGTTGCCCAGCACGGCCGGGATCACTTCGAAATCATCACGCTTGGCGAGGTACACGTAGGTGTCCTGCTTGCGTTGGCTTTTATAGACGTAAGCTTGCATGCCAGCGGGCTTTGCCCTGCATTGAGAGTCAGAGATTGTGTCGGAAATCTGGCGCTGTTGAAAGGTATCTGCCCAGCAACGACGGTTATTTTCCGCCCTTTGTACATTCATCTACATCAAGATTTTGTTGAGGGTGCGCTGTATCCGTAAGTTGTCAGCGCTCCTTGCTGGCGCCGGACAAGCGGTCGGCAACTGACTGAATACAGCCCCTGCATGACCCACCGAAGCACCACGGTGCACGCCTTCGCACAAACCGCCCGTGCTTCATGGACCATCCGAATCCTGCAACCAGCCAGGGCAGCGAGCTCATCAAGGGCAGCACCCCACCTGCCCGGCAGGGCCGGCTGCTCGCGTCAGCATCCCGTCACCACAAACAGCCCAGTAGCGAACCTGCTTGCTGAGCGCGACAACGTGGGAGATCAGGCTGGCCAGCGTCGGAAAATCAACGAGGTATTGATGCCGCCAAATGCGAAGTTGTTGCTCATTGCGTATTCGGTCTGCAGCTGGCGTCCTTCACCGGCGATGTAATCCAGTTCGCCGCAGCGCGGGTCGATCTCGCTCAGGTTCAAGGTCGGTGCGAACCAGCCTTCGCGCATCATTTCCATGGTCAGCCAGGCTTCGAACGCACCGCAGGCGCCGAGCATATGGCCGACATAGCTCTTCAACGAGCTGATTGGCAGCCTGTTGCCGAACACCTGCGCGGTGGCCTGGGTTTCGGCGATATCACCGTGATCGGTGGCAGTGCCGTGGGCATTGACGTAGCCGATCTGCGCCGCGTCCAGGCCGGCATCCTGCAAGGCCAGGCGCATTGCCTGGGCCATGGTGTCCGCGCTGGGTTGGGTGACGTGCTGGCCATCGCTGTTGGTGCCGTAGCCCACCACTTCGGCCAGGATATTGGCGCCGCGTGCCTGTGCATGTTCCAGCTCTTCCAGCACCAGGGTGCAGGCACCTTCGCCCAGCACCAGACCATCGCGATGTGCGTCGAACGGACTGGGTGTGGTCTGCGGCGCATCATTGCGCACGCTGGTGGCGAACAAGGTGTCGAACACCGCCGCCGCGGTTGCGTCCAACTGCTCGGAGCCACCGCCCAGCATCACCGTCTGCTTGCCCGAGCGGATTGCCTCATAGGCCGAACCCACGCCCTGGCTGCCCGAGGTGCAGGCGCTGGAGGTGGTGTAGAAGCGTCCACACAGCCCGAAAAACACGCCGATATTGACCGGCGCGGTGTGGCTCATCATCTTCAGGTAGGTGGTTGCACTGATGCCTTCGGTGGTCAGCTCATGCAGCATGCGCCCGAACTCACCGGTTGCATCGTGGCAGCCGGACGAGGAACCGTAGGCGACGCCGGCCATCCCGCTGCGCAGCACCGGGTGGCCAAGCAGGCCTGCCTGCTCCAGCGCCATCTCCGTGGCGCGCACCGCCATCACCGCAACCCGCCCCATCGAACGGGTGGTCTTGCGGTTGTAATTGGATGGCAGCTCGAACGACTGCGCCGGTGCGGCAAGTTTGGTGTTCAGCCCCGCATAGATGTCCCACTGCGGCATCTGCTGCACCGCATTGCGGTACGAGCCCAGATGCGCGCGGATGCTGGGCCAGTCGTGGCCCAACGGACTCAGTGCGGCCGCACCGGTGACGACGACACGACGATCCTGATACGCCATCAGACCATTCCTCCGTTGACCGAAATCACCTGCCGGGTGATGTACGCGGCCGGTTCGGACAATAGAAAAGCCACTGTGGCCGCCACTTCATCCGGCTTGCCGACACGCCCGGCAGGAATCAATTTCAATGCGTGCTCGACGACTTCTTCGTTGAGCATCTCGGTTTCAATCAGCCCGGGCGCGACGCAATTGACGGTGATGCCACGGCTGGCAAGCTCCAGTGCCAGCGCCTTGGTCGCACCGATGATGCCGGCCTTGGATGCACTGTAGTTGACCTGGCCGCGATTACCGGCCACACCCGATACGGACGACAAGGTGACAATCCGGCCCGGCTTGCGCCGCCGCACCATCGGCATGATCAGCGGGTGCAACACGTTGTAGAAACCGTCCAGGTTGGTGTGGATGACCTGGTCCCAGTCATCCTCGCTCAGCGCCGGGAAGGCGCCATCGCGGGCAATACCGGCATTGCAGACCACGCCATAGTAGGCACCGTGCTGCTGCACATCGGCCTCCAATGCCGCACGCGCAGCGGCACGGTCGGCAACATCGAACGCCAGCACGCGCGCCTGCCCGCCTGCCGCCTGGACCTGCGCGACCACCGCCTGCGCTTCCTCGACACGGCTGCGGCAATGCACCACCACGGCAAAGCCATCGCGCGCGATACGCAGCGCAATCGCCCGCCCGATACCACGACTGGCCCCAGTGACCAATACGCTCAAATTCTCAGTCATGCCTCTCCACTCTCCAGATACGCCATCGCATCGGCCGGCTCGAACACCGACACATTGGCCACGGCCCATTGCTCATCGCCCGCCTGCAAGCTGCAGGCAAACATCCCCAGCCCATTGTCCGCCAGCAGCTCGCAGCGCGCATCAATGCGCAGGCGGGTGCCGCTGGGGAAGACATCGCGCGTGCTGGTGTAACGCCGGCTGCCCAACAGGAAGCCGATATTCGGCGGCCGCCCGGCGCGACGCGCGCGGCAGCCCGCCCAGGCCGCGATGGCCTGCGCCATGTATTCGATACCCACCCAGGCCGGCACCCCGCCGTCTTCCACAAACAGGCCTTCGTAGGGCACCACCAGCTCGGCCTGGATGGTTTCCTCGTCCCAGTGCAGCACACGGTCCAACAGGCACATCCCGTCCCGGTGCGGCACGACTTCCTCGATGGGGAAACACTCAGCCATGCGTGGTTTTCTCCATGGCCAGCACGGCATTGCTGCCGCCAAACGCGAACGAGCTGCTCAGCACCCGCTGCGGCGCTGTCGCTGCACGCATGCCCGGCGTCACCAGGGCCAGTGGCGGCAGCGCGTCATCGGCTTCACCGTCCCACCAATGCGGCGGCAGCTGCTGCCCGGGGTTCTCGGCCAGGGTGATCCAGCACATTGCGGCCTCAATCACGCCTGACGCACCGAGCGTGTGCCCGGTCAGCGGCTTGGTGGAACTGCATGGCACACCGATGCCGAAGGTATCGGCCACAGCCACGCTTTCCATCGCATCGTTGTGCTGGGTCGCGGTGCCATGCAGGTTGATGTAATCGACAGAGTCCGCTTCCCAGCCGGCACGCTGCAAGGCCTGACGCATCGCCAGGGCTGCGCCCTGCCCGCTCGGGTCGGGCGCTGACATATGGTGCGCATCGGAAGTTTCCCCCCAACCCGCCAGCTGCACCGGCCCGGGCTCGCGGGTCATCAGGAACACGCCCGCACCTTCGCCGATATTGATGCCACAGCGATTGCGCGAAAAAGGATTGCAGCGCGATGCGGAGACGGACTCCAACGCGCTGAAACCAGCAACGGTGAAGCGGCACAGCGAATCCGCACCGCCGGCAATCACCGCATCCACCACACCGCTACGCAGCAACCGCGCCGCTGACATCAAGGCCTTGGCGCTGGACGAGCACGCCGTGGACAGCACCCATGCCGGGCCATCGATGCCCAGGTAGCTGCGCACGAAGCGCGCCGCCGTGCCCATCTCCTGCTGCGCGTAGTCAAACTGCGGCGGCCACGCACCGCTGGCGTTGTACGCAGCCAGCGCTGCTTCGGATTCACCAATGCCCGAGGTGCTGGTACCCATCACCACCGCCACGCGCCCGCTGCCGTAGCGGGCAATTGCCGCGCGCGCGGCCGGCTCGATCTGCCGCAGTGCAGCCAACAACAGCGCATTGTTGCGCCCATGCAGCGCCACCGGCAGGTCCTGCAACGACGGCAGCGCGGCCTGCACCGCGCCCACCACCAGCGAACGCCCGGGAATCACCGTATCGCTCAGCGCCGAACCAGCCAGCTGCGGCTGGAACAAGGCCTGCGCGATCTGTGCCCGATCCGCGCCCAATGCGCAGATCACACCCAGCTCGTTCAAATACACCGCACTCATGGTTGCTGCACCTGCATGTCTATCGAATGGATCTGCAACGAATAACCTTCGGCACGATTGTCCAGCAGCAGCGTGCCATCGGTGCTGCGTTGCAACTCCAGCCAGGTTGTACTGCCCTGGCGCAACTGCCGGCGCACGCCGTCATCCTGCACCGACCAGCCGCTGGGCAGTGCCGTGGCAATCGCTGCGGTAGGCCACAGCGCGAACTGCAGGTCATCCAGTACCCGCTCGGCACGCACCTGTGGCGGCAGCCATGGTGCGCGCTCCTGCTGCAAGTGTTCGCCGTCCCGGCGCAGCCGCACACCGGTGCGGCCCATCGCCTGCACGGCAAGCTGCAGCTGCTGTGCGTCAGCCTCCAACAGCGCATCGAGCTCGCGCTCGTGGCTGCCAAAGCGGAACTGCAGCTGCTGCTGCAGTGCCAACGGCGCCGGCAGGCTGGCTGGCGACAAACGCAGCGTCGGCAGCTCAACCAGTGGCTTGGGCATGCGGCCCGCGCATGCGGCCAGCAACAAGCAGACAACAAGACTGGTGATCAGGCGCCGCACAGTTCCTCCAGCACGCGCATGCGTCGCCCACTCTCATCGGCCACGTAGGGATTTCTGGTATCCCAGGCATAACCGGCCAGGATCGAGCAGATCATGCTGCGGATCTCCGGCTGCTGATCGGGGTGGTAGATGATCTTCTGGAAGCCGCCCTGGTACCACGCCTCGACGAAACGGCGGAAGGTTTTGACACCGGCACGCAGGGGCACCGAGAACTCGGCTTCCCAGTCCACGTTCTCGCCCGCGTAGCGGCGCGCAAGGCATTCACTGGCCAACTGCGCCGACTTGAAGGCGATGGTGACGCCGGAGGAAAACACAGGATCGAGAAATTCGCCGGCATTGCCCAGCAAGGCGTAGCCCGGGCCATGCAGCGAGCTGACATTGGCCGAATAACCGGTGATGCGACGCACCGGCAGCACTGCCCACTCGGCATTGGCCAGCAGTCGGCTCAGGTTGGGGTCTTCGCTGACAATGGCCTGCAGCTTCTGCAGGTCTTCGCCCTCGTAGCGCTCGAAGAACGACGGCTCGGCCACCACGCCCAGCGAGCAGCAGCCGTTGGAGAACGGAATCGTCCAATACCAGACGTCGATATGCTCGGGATGGGTGGTGATCAGGATCTTGTTGCGGTCGAAGCCCGCATCCACCGGGATGTGATCACGCACGTGGCAGAAGATCGCACCGCGCACCGGGAAGTTGGATGGTGACTCCAGCTGCAGCAGACGCGGCAACAAACGTGCAAAACCCGAGGCATCCAGAATGAAGTCGGCTTCGATACGGTACTCGCTGCCATCCGGGCGACGCACCGTCACCGCAGGCTGCTCGCCCGGCTCCACTGCCAGCACTTCATCGCCAAAGCGCAGGGTGGTGCCCATGCGTTCGGCACCACGCGCCAGCACATTGTCGAAGTCGGCGCGCTGCACCTGATAGGTGGTTCCCCAGCCTGGCGAGAACTTGTTGCGGAAATCGAACGCAGTGCGCGCCTCGCCGTGCACGAAGGCCGCGCCATTCTTGTACTGGAAGCCAGCTTCCACCACGTCCTGCAGCAATCCTGCCGCCTCGATGTATTCCATGCTCTGCGGCAGCAGGCTCTCGCCGATGGAAAAGCGCGGGAACTGCTGGCGCTCGATCATCAACACCTGGCGGCCCTGCTTGCGCAGCATCGCCGCTGCGACCGAGCCAGCCGGGCCTGCGCCGATGATCAGGATTTCAGTACGTTCCACGTTGGGTGCCATCGATGCGTCCTTGAGAGTCCAGTTACAAGTCGAAAATCAATCTGCCACAGGTGCGTGCGGCGGCGGCCGGAACAGCGGCGAGATCAGCCAGACCAGGCCGATGCCGAACAGCAGGGTCAAACCGAACGCGCGCAACGCCGGCGTCGCCGACAAGCCCAGCAAGCCGAATGACAACCAGGTACTGGCCGCGCCCACGCACACCGCCAACCATGCGCTGGCGTCGCCGCGGTGTTCGACCAGGAAGATGCCGTAGTCGATGCCCATGCCCAGCAGCAACATCAGCGCCAGCATGTTGAACAGCTGCAGCGGTTGGCCTAGCAGACCCAGCAAGCCCAGGGTCAACATGCCCGCCAACAGGGTCGGCGCGAATACCCGCCAGGCGTTGCGCTTGTAGCGCAGCGCCAGCGCGCCGAATACCAACGCGATGCCGACCAGCAGCATGCCGCCCATCAGCTTGCGGTAGTGGCCAAGCAGACGTGAGAAGTCAGCAGTGCGGTCAACCCAGCGCACGCCGTCCAGACCGTTGGCGACGTCACCCAGGGTGGTCAGCGCATCAGCACGCGAGAGATCATCCACCATCACCACGCTGGCCACCTGGCCGCCCAACCGGCCAACCCACAGGTGACGGAACGGCTGCGATGCCGGCGAGGCCAGGAAGGCTTCGGCGGTCAACGGTGCCGACGAGAATGCTG
Organism: Stenotrophomonas sp. STEN021; assembly: GCF_056760175.1. Lineage (NCBI taxonomy): Bacteria > Pseudomonadati > Pseudomonadota > Gammaproteobacteria > Lysobacterales > Lysobacteraceae > Stenotrophomonas > Stenotrophomonas sp. STEN021. The sequence continues at coordinate 22,471 of NZ_JBRREH010000047.1, forward strand.
GCCGCGCCAAAGGCTCGCCAACCGCTTCCGAGACCATTGCCAGCACCTGCGGTTCGGCAGCAGCAGTCAGCGCCGCATCCGCCTGCTGGCGTGCCGGCGACGGCAGCCAATCACTGATCGCACGGTAGCCGCCAATCCTTCCACTGTCGGCCAATGCCCGCAGCTTTGCGGTCAGCGCCTCTTCGCGCTGCAACAACTGCGCCGCGTCGGCCCCCTGCACCAGATAGAACTGCGCCGGACTGGGCATGCCCAGCAACTGACTGAGGCGGATCTGCTCGGCCATCAATTGTGGCGGCGAGGACTGCAGGCTGCGCAGGTCATCGTCGGTCTGCAGGCGCGCAATGCCGATGCCCGACACCAGCAGCACCGCGATCGTCACCAGCAGCATCTGTCGGCCGCTGTGCAGGCGCGGCCAGCGTTCCAGCGTATTGCCCAGCCATTGCGAGAAGCGGGTGGGCGCGATCTGACCACCATCCAGGTACGGGAACCAGAAGATCACCGTGGCGAACGCCGCGGTCAGCCCGACCACCGAGAACACCGCCATCTGCCGCAGACCGGGGAACGGCGCCAGACCCAATGCCACATAGGCCAGCGCGCTGGTCAGCAAGGCCAGGCACAGGCCAGGCAGCAGATGCCGCAGCAGCTTCCAGCGGCGTTCGGCCGGCTCAGCCTGGCGCGACGCGAACCAGTGAATGCCGTAGTCCTCGGCCACGCCCACCAGCGACGCGCCGAACACCAGCGTCAATACATGCACCTTGCCGAACACCAGCACAGTGACCGCCAAGGCTACACCGCAGCCAATCAGCAGGGAGGCGGCAACCAGCAGGATCGGCCGCAACGAGCGGAATGCCAACCACACCAGCAGCAACACCGCGGCCAGCGATCCCCAGCCAATAGTGTTGATCTCGAGGTTGGCCTGTGATGCCGCGGCTTCGGCATGTAAGGGCACGCCGGCATGCAGGATTTCCAGGTCCGGCGCCGCGCCGCGTGCGGCATTGCCGGCGCGTGTCAGCAGCGCATCAAGATGGCGCTCGCCATCCAGCTGGAAGGCCGAATCGCGGGTTTCATACTGCAGCACCGCCCAATGCCGACCTTCGGCTTCGAGCAGGCCGTCTTCGCCCAGCTGCAGGCCGGAGCCACGCGCCTGCTGCTGCCACCACTGCGGCCACAGCGACAACGGGTCCTGCCGCCACTCGGTCAGGCGTGGCGCGCCCATCGGCCCATACAGACTGGCCAATGCCTGCTCGCCCAGCAGCGTCGGATCGGCCTGCTGCAATTGCTGGCGTTGCTCGGCGGTGAGCAGGCGGTCGCGCCACGGCGCGTAGAAGTCGCGCGCCTGCTCGAACCAGCCTTCAATCGAACCGCTGGGCTGCAGCAAAGCGGTGTCGGGGTCATTGGCCATGCTGCCGGCGAATGCATCCTGCGCGCGCTTGCTCGCTTCACTGTCCGCGCTACCCAGCAACACCACCACCTGGCGCGCACTGCCATCGGCGATGCGACGGGTGACATCGGACAGCAGCCTGTCGTGCGCATCCTGCGGCAGCAACGCCAGGATGTCGGTATCAATACGCGACTGCGTGCTCCACAGCTGCCATTGCTGCACGCCAAGAACAATCAGCAACAGCAGCCAGGCCAAGCCCAGCCAATGCCACCAACGCCGCAGGCGCTCGGATGCCTCCACGTGCGGTTCAGTCAAAACGGCGTGCCTCATCGGCACTGAGCGCAGCCGGAGCCTCGGTCAATGCGCTGAACTGGATCAGGGTGCGGTCCTGGTTGGCCTCGATGATCTCCACCTGGCGCACGTAGCGATCACCCTGCAAGGACAGCGACTGGAAGGCCTTGGCCAACATCGCCGACTTCGGCGTCAACTGCAGCCTCCAGCCCTGGCCTTCGCGCTGTGCCTTGATGTTGAACTGGCTGGACAAGGCCTGTACGTCGCCACTCATCAGCGCGAACATGATCGCGTTGACCGAGCGCATTGCCGGCTGCTGACGCGCATCCAGTTCCACCCGGCTGGTCCCATCACGCTGACGGCTGAGGATGCGGTCGGCAGTGACCACGACTTCCGACGGGAACGGGCGCTGCGTGGTCCAGATCACGCCGTGCTGGCGCGCCACCACGAACTGCCCCTGCGAGCGCAGCGGATTCTTGAAGCCGCTGACCTGCTTGTCCTGGGTGAACTGCCCACGCAGCACATCCGGTCGCGCCACCGACTGGGTGATCGCGTCCACCGCCGCGTCGGCGGCATGGCTGATCGGCGCCAGCATCAGCAGCAGTGCGCACAAAGCAACACGCGGATACATCGACAGACGCGTGATCATGGCGCCGGCACTCCCAGGCGCTCCCACAGTACCGGCGGGCTCTGGTACAGCATTTCCTTGCTGGCAGCGTCCACTGCCACCTGGATGGTGTGGGCGCGGGTCAGCAGCTGGCCATCAGCGGCAGCATGGATCTGATAATCGATTTTCAAGCGGTTTTCCCACTCGCTGATCTGCGCACGCACCCGCAAGGCCTGCTGGTACAGCAGCGGACGGATGTACTTGACCCGCGCATCCACCACCGGCCACAGATAGCCGGATTCCAGCATCTGCGGATAGTCGTAGTCGTAGCGCTGCAACAGCGCACAGCGCGCGATCTCGAAATACTTGAAGTAATTGCCGTGCCAGACCACATGCATTGGATCGCAATCATGGAAGGCCGGTGACAGCTCAATTTCGGCTACAAGCTCAACGGTCGACATACAACTCCCAACGCTGTGCGCGGATCTCCTCCAGCAACTGCCGCAGTTCGCCATCCAGCGCGCGGTCCTCTTCGACCAGGGCGATGCGCTGCCCCAGGTCGGCGTACATGTCGGCCAGACTGCCATGCAGCTGCGCGTTCATGCCAACCCTTTCGCGCAGGGCCAGGCCCTGGCGGGCTGCGATCAACATCGCCGCCACCACCTGTTCAGTCAGCTCGATCACGCGCAGGCAGTCGCGCGCGGCGATGGTGCCCATGCTGACCTTGTCCTGGTTGTGGCATTCGGTGGAACGCGAGAACACCGAGGCCGGCATGGTCTGCTTGAGCGCTTCGGCGGTCCAGGCCGAGACGCTGATCTGCAGCGCCTTCAGGCCGTGGTTGATGGCCGCACGTGGGCCACTGGCGGCCGACAGATTGGCCGGCAGGCCGTGGTTGTAGCGTGCGTCCACCAGCAGCGCGAGCTGCCGGTCGAGCAGGTCGGCAAGATTGGCGACGGTGTTCTTCAGGGTGTCCATCGCCAGCGCGATGTGGCCGCCGTAGAAGTGGCCGCCGTGCAGGATGCGCTCGCCTTCGGCATCGATCAGCGGATTGTCGTTGGCACTGTTCAGCTCGGTTTCGATCAGCTGGCGCAGGAACGGCAACGTGTCTTCCAGCACACCGATCACGTGAGGTGCGCAACGCAACGAGTAGCGGTCCTGCAGGCGCTCGGCATTGCGCGGCGGGCGTTCGCTGTGCAGGTCCTCGCGCAGGCGCGCGGCGATGCGCATCTGTCCCGGATGCGGCTTGGCGGCAAACAGGGTTTCATCGAAGTGATGCGCGTTGCCGTCACTGGCCAACACATTGAACGCGGTCAGACGTGTGGTCAGGCGCGACAGGTAGTCGGCGCGCTGCCAGGCCAGGCAGGCCAGGCCGGTCATCACCGCGGTGCCGTTCATGATCGCCAGGCCTTCCTTGGGACGCAGCCGCAACGGCGTCATGCCGATATCCACCAACGCGTCCGCCGCGCTCTGCACACGCCCCTGGTAGAACACCTCGCGCTCGCCACACAGCACTGCCGCCACATACGACAGCGGGGTCAGGTCACCACTGGCGCCGACCGAACCTTCGGCCGGAATCATCGGCAGGACGTCGTGCTGCAGCAGGCTGGTCAGCCTTTCCAGCAGCGGCAGGCTGACGCCGGACATGCCGCGCACCAGCGAGGCAAGCCGCGCAGCCAACACCGCGCGCGTCTCCACCGGGTCCAGATAGCGGCCCAGCCCACAGCCATGGTAGGTGTACAGATGGTGCGGCAGTTCAGCGACCAGCGCGGGCGGAATGTTGACCGTGCAGGAGTCGCCATAGCCAGTGGTCACGCCGTAGACGACGCCATCCTCGCGCAACAGGCGGTCAAGAAAGTCCGCACCCTGCTGGATGCGACCACGGAAACCGGCCTCGTCACTGAGCAACGCGGCGCGCTTGCGCTGCGCCAGCGCGACCACGTCTTCGATGGTCAACGGTGCATCGCCGAAGCGGCACGCGGGAGCTTGCTTATTCTGCATGGGGGGCTTGGTCCCAGAAGGGGAAGAAGTTGAACCAGTCCATCGGCGACTGGATGAGTTGCCGCTCCAGCCAACAGGCAAATGCCTGCGCCTGGCCGGCCAGCGCCGCATCACGCGAGCCACGCGGCAACACGATGCGATCACTGAAATGTTCAAACACAACGCGGTAGCCCTGCCCCTGATGCAGGCAGGCCATGGTGTAGACCGGGCAGCCCAGCGCGGCAGCCAGTGCATAGGCACCGATCGGAAACGGCGCGCGGTGGCCGAGGAAATCCGCCATCACCGTGCGCCCACCCTGCACCGGCACGCGATCACCGACGATGGCGACAAAGCCACCCTCGGCGACACGGCGGCTCAGTGCCAGTGCGGTGTCCGGGCCCATCGAAGTCACCTGCATCAACTCCACCTGCGCCAGCGGATCCAGCCGCTGCAGCAAACGGTTGAAGCGTTGCGCGTGCGCGGTATGCACCAGCACGGTGATGCGGAAGCCGGGCACCTGCTCGGCCAATACCTGGCACAGTTCCAGGCAGCCGATATGCGCGGTGAGCAGCAGGCCGCCTTCGCGGCGGGCGATCCTGTCCAGCATAAGGTCGCGCTGCAGCTCGATGCGCTCGGCCGGGTAACGACCGCCCAGGCCAAGCATCTTGTCCAGCAAGGTATCGGCGAAGCAGAAAAAATGGCGGAGACTGTCACGACAACGCGGCGCCCGTCCAAGCGCGCCGGTATGCGCCTGCAGCCGCTGCAGATACTGCAGCGACGCACGCCGCCCTACCCCATTACCCAGCCAGTGACACAGCACCACCGGCCACACGCAGAGACGGAACGGCCAACGCCCGAACCAACGATGCACCCAACACAGGAACAGCACGCCGGCCACCGAGGTGGACTCGCCGATATCGGCCCAGTGCGGTGTGTTGTTGGTGGCCACTACCGCGCCCCCTGCAGCCGCCGCCAAAGCATGCGCGGGCTGCGCCACACCATGCCGAAGAACAGCCGGGTATGCATGCGGCTGATGCGTACGTTGTCGCGCCACACGTCAAAGTGCGACACACCATCGGAGGGATAGGTGACGCGGGTGGGCAGATGGATCACCGGCAGCTGCCGCCAGAACAGGCGCACCAGGATCTCACTGTCGAAGTCCATGCGCCTGCCAATGGTTTCCTCGGCGGCAAGCCGTACTACCGGCGGCAAGGGATACACCCGGAAGCCGCACATCGAATCGCGCAGGTGCAGCGACAAGGTATTGATCCACACCCACACATGGGTGAGGTAGCGCCCGTACAGACGCGCCTTGGGCACGCTCTCGTCATACACCGGCACGCCGCAGATCACCGCCTGTGGCTGCGCCTGCGACAAGGCCACGAAGCGCGGCAGATCGCCGGTGTCGTGCTGGCCATCCGCATCGATCTGCACCACGTGGCTGTAGCCCAGCCGTGCCGCCTCGGCGAAGCCGGCCAACATCGCGCCGCCCTTGCCCTGGTTCTGCTCCAGACGCAGCAGATCAACCTCGGCCTGCTGCGCCAGCGCAAGCAGCACCTGCGCGCAGCCAGGATGCGAGCCATCATCCACCAGCAGGCAGGGTAGGCCCGCAGCGCGCACGCCGTCGACCACAGCAGCTATTGCCTGCTCATGGTCGTATACGGGAATCACCACCAGCGCCGCAAAGGCGCCCTTGGCCTGCAGTGCATCACGCATCGGCAAATACCACCTTGCCGCTGGCATGCACGCCATGTTCGGAGCTGTAGCGAAAGCCCAGCACACCGCGTGCGGCATCCCAGTCCAACTGCAACGACAGCAGCTGTCCCGGCCGCGCTACATGCTGGAACTTGACCGCATCCATACGCTCGAAGCGCGGCGGCATGCTGAACACCTGCCGGCCATAGCGGATGGCCCAATCCAACTGGGCGACCCCGGGCAGAATCCGCGCCTGCGGAAAGTGTCCTTCGAACACCCGCAGTGCCGGGTCCAGCGCCAGTTCGGCAATGGCATTGCTGGGCGAGCGCTCAAGCCAACGCGGCGTTGGCATCAGCGGCTGGAACAGCGCGGCCAAGGCAGCCTGAGTGACCTTGCCCTGTGCATTGAGCGGCAAGGCACTGAGCAGACGCCAGCGACGCGGGCGTGTCACCGCGTCATGGCTGTGTGCCAATACCGCTGCCAGATGCTGCTGGAATGCACGGCGGGCGGCATCATCGCCGGCAATCAGCCCTGCATCCGTCGGCACCACCACCGCTGCGAGTTGTTCGCGCGCACCCGGCAATACCAGTACCCGCACATCCTCGACCTGCGGGTCGGCACGCAGCGCGCGTTCCAGCGCATCCAGCGATACCCGCCGTTCTTCGATCTTGACGATGCGGTCGGCGCGCCCCAGCAGGCGGAAGCGGCCTTGGGCCAAGGCTTCCACGCGATCCTGGGTCTGCCACCAAGCCGTTGTCGGCAGATGCGCCGAGGCCACCATCAGGCAGCCGTCCTCGATCCGCCACTGCACGCCAGGCAGTGGCTGCCAGGTCGGCGCAGCAGCATCCCAACGACGCCAGGCGACACCACCGGTCTCGCTGCTGCCATAGACCTCGGTGGGCGCCACGCCCAACAACTGCCGCACCTGCTGCGCAGCATCTGCCGGCAACGGGCCACCGGAAGAAAACACCGCGCGCAGGCGCCCGTGCAGCGCCGCCCAATCCAATTGCTCGGGCAAGCGTTTCAGGTGCGCAGGCGTTGCCACCAGCACGCTGTCAGCAGCGCCCAGTACCTTGATCAGGTCTTCATGGAAGAAGCGACGCGGCTGGATTGCACGCCCCGCCGCCAGTGGCCACAGCACCCGGAACAACAGCCCGTAGATATGCTGGTGCGAGACCGTGCCGTGAACCTGGGCACCCTCCAGCTCGGCGCCAAAGGCGGACTGCAAGGCGTCCACTTCGCGCGCCAGCTGATCCAGCCGCTTACTGATCGCGCTGGGCTCGCCGGTGCTGCCGGAGGTGAATACCACCAGCTCGCAGGCACGTTCATCCAAGGGTTCCAATGCAATGTCGGCGGGCGCAGCCACTGCGGCCAACGGCGCATGCACTGGATCGACGTCACCGGCAAAGCCACTTACCCGCGACTGCAGTTCAGCCAGGCTGGCCGGCAGATTGTCGGCGGCCAGAAACACGCGCTTACCGGCATGCCAGGCACCAAACAAGGCCGCCGCGAACGGCAGCGCCTCATCAAAGTACAGCGCCCAGTCGCGGCCGGGCGCGCCGGCAAATGCCTGCTGCCACGCCATGACCTGCTGGCGGAATGCAGGGTGCGCAACCATCACGCCCTCGCACAGGCCGACGCAACGCGCCGGCTGCGGCTGCAGCAGCAACCGGTCCAGAGCGATCCACTCAGACATGGGCGTGCGCGGCCTTCACTCGCCGCCGTACCAGCCACTCACCTGCAAACAACACAGCCATCATCACGTACGCCAACAATCCGTTGTACAGCGCCCAGGTCCGGTCCGACGCCCATAGCGCGGTCACCAGGGCCAGGCCCCCATTGAGAACAAAAAAGCCACACCAGACCTGGGTCACCTTGCGGGTATAGGCCACCGCAAAGGGCGGCAGATCCGGCTCCTGCAGGCGCGCCAGACGCTCCACCACCGGCGGCCCAAACCGCAGGCTGGTAGCAAACACCAGCAACATCACCACGTTGACCAGCAACGGGTAAAGCTTCAATGGCAGCGCCTGATTGAGCAGGGTGGTCAACAAGGCCAGCACGCCGGCACCTGCTGCAGCCACCATCCACAGCGGTTGGCGGCTGGTCAACGCCCGCAACAAGGCCAGCGCAAACAACAGCAGCGCCATCCAGCGGGGCTCGAAACGCCCCATCGCCAGATACACCAGCAACGGATAGGCAACCGTCAACAGGCCAAAGGCGAGCGCGCGGAACCGCGTCATGCCAGGCCTCTGCCGGTCCGGTCAGGCGGCAGCTTGATCGGGCAGCAGGCCATGCACGACGTCAACCACGTCCTGCACGGTGCGCACCGCCTTGAAGGCCTCCGGCTGCAGGTTGCGGCCGAGCAGCGGCTTGAGCTGCACGATCAGATCCACTGCATCGATGCTGTCGATGTCCAGGTCTTCGTACAGGCGTGCCTCGGGCTTGATCCGCTCCGGCGCAATCTCAAAACTGTCGTTGAGAATGCGAACGATATGGTCGAACAATTCACTCTTGGTCATGGCAATTCCTGGCCCGGTTACGACTGACGGGCAGCGACAAACTCGCTGAGCGCGCGCACGCTGGAAAAATGGCGGCGGGTCTCTTCCGAGTCAGTCGACAGGCTGACCCCATACTTTTTCTGCAGCGCCAGACCGAGCTCCAATGCATCGATGGAGTCCAGGCCCAGCCCTTCCACGAACAGCGGCGCGGCGGAATCAATATCCTCCGGCGCAATGTCTTCCAGTGACAACGATGAAATGATCAATTCCTTGATCTCGTGCTCAAGTGCCTGCACGGTTCGGATCTCCAGCAAGATCGAAATAATGGGTGAGGTGGTCGGTAAGGCGGCGCGCGGCCAACGCATCCCCTTTTGACGTCGGGGTATCGACCAGAAACGGGTGGATCTGAATATCTTCACCCACCTCGATCCGAACGTGGAAACGCCGCGGCGGCACACGATACCATTTCTGCCCCTTACCAAGGGTTGCCGGGCTGCAGCGGATGTGCACAGGTGTGACGTCAAGCTCCCCCCTGACTGCGATATTTGCCGCCCCGCGCTGCAGCCGCAAGGGCTGGCCGGGCACGCTGCGGGTACCTTCCGGGAAGATCACCAGACTGCCGCCGGCCTGCACCGCAGCAATGCAATCCTCCACCAGGCCGGCGCCGTCGTCATTGGATATGTAGCCAGCCGCACGCACCGGTCCGCGCATGAATGGGTTGATGGCCACCGCACGTTTGACCACGCAATCGGCATTTGGCAGCAGCGACACCAGGAACACCACATCGATCAGGGTCGGGTGGTTGGCCAACACCAGCAGGCCCCGCCGCTGCAGGCGCTCAGCGCCAACGATCTCGTAGGTCAGCACGCCGAGCTGACGCATCAGCCCGATATGCCCGGCAAAGCTGAGTTGCACCAGGCGCCGGGCAATCCGGCGTCGGCGCCGCTCGTCGCGGATCAGCAGCAGCGCTGGCATCACCAGACCACCCAGCAGCAAACCGCCAATGCCGAAGGCAGCAAAACTGAGCCCGGTGGCGAACACCCGCCAAGCATGATTGAGCCGAGCGCGCCCAGCCTCAGCCATGCCGCGCCCAGACCCAGTCTTGCCCATCAACGGTATTGATCATGCCGGCATCTTCCGACAAAAGGAACCGATGCGCAGCCAAGCCTCGCGGCAACAGCGGTTCCTCGGAGGCCGCCTGGGCAGCCCGCCAGGCCAGACTGAGCCGGGTGCCGGGCTGATCGGCACGGCGCAGCCGCCAGCACCAGGCAAAGCCGGCATCGGGCTCATCCGCAAACCCGGCATACAGGGCAGGCAACGGTGCCTCGTAGACAATCACCCGCACTTCTGGCGCGCCATCGGCCAGCAGGCCAAATGCCTCCACGCAGGCCGCCTCCACCGTCGCCGCCCCAGCCGCAAGCGCAAGATAGTTGCTGCGGCTGCCGCGCATGATCGAGTACAGCGCAGCCACCGCGTTATGCACGGACAGACCAAACGCGGTCGGCGACATCGGCTCCTGCCCCACCAGCGACTGCAGCAAGGCCAGCGAACGCGCCACATCGCCATGGCGGGAGGCGAACACCAACGGGATGTCGGATTCATCCTCGGCCTGCTCGCACCAGCAGGCCGCCTGGATCGCCATGCGTCCGAGCCGCTCGATGCGCCGCCGCTGCATCGCCGGCACTTCCAGCAACGCCGGCGCAGCCTCACCCTGGGGCAGCCAGGGCTGCTCAGCCCAGGCCCGCCATTGCTCCGGCGTCGTCAGGCCCGGCGCCCACGCCGACCAACCGGCCACTGAGAATTCGATCATTGCCACCACTGCAATCCAACTACATGAAGCGTGAAGCCCAGCTTGACTGAGCAGCGCATTCCCCCGAATTACGCCGCGATACCTGCAAAAACGGCATCTGCTGGGACCATGGAGCGTGGCAAGCTATCATGAGACCCGGCCATTGGCAGCAGATTCACGGTATGGGCAACAGCAACCTCTTCATGCAGCAAGCTACCGCTGCCCAGCCCGGCACTCCGCATTCAGCGTTTCGCGCCAGCTACCTCCCGGCACAACAAGCCGGCGCTGCGCTGGCTGATCCCCGCACCCTGGCCGTGTTCGGATTCAACGCCGGACCGGCACTGCACGACGCGCCGCATTGGCTGCAGGTGCCATTGGCGATGCATGGCGCTGACCAGGTCGAAGTCTGGCAAGGCAATACCACTGCCGAGCATGGCAGCAGCGGCGCCCTACAGTGGTCACGCAACGCCGAGCTGCTGTTCACGTCCATCGAAGTGGCCGAAATCGATGGCGACATCGAGGCCGCCACGGCAACGGCGTACGCCACATTGAGTAGATTCCTGTCGCACAGTGACTACCCGTCGCTGCTGCGTACCTGGAATTACCTTGATGCCATCACCGAAGGCGATGACGACAACGAGCGCTACCGCCGCTTCTGCCTGGGCCGCGTGCGCGGCCTGCAGGTGGTGAATGACGCAGCAATGCCCGCCGCCACCTGCATCGGCTGTTTTGACGGCCGCCGCCGGGTGCAGGTGTATTGCCTGTCCGCTCGCCAGCCAGGCACGCCACTGGAAAACCCGCGCCAAGTCAGCGCCTATGCCTATCCGCGCCAATACGGCCCGCAGTCACCCAGCTTTGCACGCGCCATGCTGCCGCCACTTGCGACCGGCCTGCCGCTGCTGCAATCAGGCACCGCCGCCATCGTCGGCCACCGCTCGCAACACCTCGGCTCGGTGGCAATGCAGCTGGACGAAACGTTGACCAACCTGCAGAGCCTGATCGAGCATGCCCGCCAACAGCGGCCAGAACTCGCACCCCAGCTGGGAGAGCAATCACTGCTCAAGGTGTACGTCCGCAATCCACAGGACGCAGCCGAGGTAAGCCTGCAACTGCAGCAGCGCGGCCTGGCCGAGTCCAGTTTCATCGTGCTGCACGGCGAAGTCTGCCGGGCCGAACTACTGGTGGAAATCGAAGGCCTGCACGGCTGAGAACCGTTCCACTACGCCCGGCCCGGCGTAGCGGCCGGGCCAGATCAACACGGGTTCAGTGATAGCCGGTTTCGGCGGTCACCTTGCCGCGGAACACCCGGTACGACCACACCGTATAGCCGAGGATCACCGGCAGCAGCAGCACCAGCCCGACCATGCTGAAACCCAGCGACGACGCCGGCGCGGCGGCCTGCCACAGGGTCAGGTGCGGCGGCAGCAGGTAGGGCCACATGCCCAGCACCAGGCCGACGAAGCCGAGCACGAACAGCGCCAGGGTCAGCAGGAACGGCGGCAGGTCGCGGCGTGGGTGCATGGCGCTGCGCCACAGCGCCACCGCCACCGCGAGGGTCAGCAGCGGCACCGGCGACAGCCACCAGAAGTTGCCATCGCTGAACCAGCGCTCCATCACCCGCGACTGCAGGAACGGCAGCCAGGTGCTCACCAACCCCATGAACACGATCACCGCCACCATCAATGGCCGCGTCAGCGAGCGCGCCAGCGCCTGTTCCCGGCCCTCGGTCTTGAGGATCAGCCAGGTGCTGCCGAGCAGTGCATAGCCGGTGACCACCGCCACGCCAGTCAGCATCGAGAACGGGCTGAACCAGCCGAATGCACCGCCGCTGTAATGCCCGTCCTGCATCGGCAGGCCCTGCACCAGCGCGCCCAGGATCACCCCCTGCGCGAACGCCGCCAGCAGCGAGCCCATCGCAAACGACACACTCCACAGCGCGCGCGAGCGATGTGCCTTGAAGCGGAACTCGAAGGCCACGCCGCGGAACACCAGCCCCATCACCAGCAGCAGCACCGGCAGGTACAGGCCCGACAACAGCACCGCATAGGCCTTGGGAAACGCCGCCATCAGGCCTGCGCCGCCGAGCACCAGCCAGGTTTCATTGCCGTCCCAGATCGGCGCGGCGGTATTCATCATCACGTCGAGTTGCTGCTCATCCTCGGCAAACGGCGCAAGGATGCCAATGCCAAGCACGAAGCCATCCAGCACCACGTACATCAGCACGCCGAAACCAATCACCGCGAACCATGCCACCGGCAGCCAGGTTGTCATCTCCATGTCAGCGCTCCTCCAGTGGTTCGTTGACGCCGGACAGCGGCCGCGCCGGGGTATGCATGCCGTCATCGCGCGGCGGCAGATCATGCGGCTTGGGCCCACTGCGCATGATCTTGACCAGGTACCAGATGCCCCAGCCGAACACGAACAGATAGCCGATCACATAGATGGCAAGTGACAGCACCGTCATCCACACGCTCTGCGTGCCAACTGCATCGGCGGTACGCAGCACACCGTAGACCACCCACGGTTGTCGCCCCATCTCGGTGACGAACCAACCGGCCACCAGCGCAATGAAGCCGCTGGGCAGCATCCAGTTCCAGCCGCGCAGCAACCAGGTCGACTGCAGCAGGCGCCCACGCCACAACTGGAAGGCCGAGATCCAGGCCAGCACCAGCATCAGCGAGCCGATCCCGACCATGATGCGGAACGCATAGAACACCGGCACCACCGGCGGTCGCTCGCTGGCCGGCACCGAGGTCAGCGGCGCGAACGTACCGTCCGTGCTGTGAGTCAGGATCACGCTGCCGAGCTTGGGGATGGCGATTTCGTAATCGTTGCGCTCTTCTTTTTCGTTCGGCACCGCGAACACCACCAGCGGCACGCCTTCGCCTGGCTTGGTTTCATGCCAGTGCGCTTCCATCGCCGCGATCTTCATCGGCTGGTGCTCCAGCGTGTTCAAGCCGTGCATGTCGCCGACGAAGATCTGCAGCGGCACCGTCAATGCGGCGAATGCGACCGCGGCCACCAGCATCTTGCGGCCAGCGTCCACATGCACGCCACGGCGCAGGTACCAGGCACCGACGCCGCCGATAACAAAGCAGGTGGTGATGAAGGAACCGAGCGCCATATGCGCCAGGCGATACGGGAACGAGGGATTGAACACCACCTGCCACCAGTCCTGCGGATGCACGATGCCATCGACCAACGTGTAGCCGGCCGGCGTGTGCAACCAGCTGTTGGAAGACAGAATCCAGAACGTGGAGAACAGCGTGCCCAGCGCCACCATGCAGGTGGAGAAGAAGTGCAGGCGCGGCGAAACTTTTTCCCAGCCAAACAGCATCACGCCGAGGAAACTGGCTTCGAGGAAGAATGCGGTCAGTACCTCATAGGTCAGCAAGGGCCCGATCACCGTACCGGCCACCTCGCTCAGCCGCGGCCAGTTGGTGCCGAACTGGAAGGCCATGACGATGCCGCTGACCACGCCCATGCCGAAGGACACGGCGAAGATCTTCTGCCAGAAGAAGAACAACTCGCGCCAGACCGGATCGCGGGTACGCAGCCAGCGCCATTCGACGAAGGCCAACCAACTGGCCGTACCGATGGTGAAGGCTGGGAACAGCACATGAAAACTGACGACGAACCCGAACTGGATCCGGGACAACAGCAGCGCTTCCACGGGCGCTTCTCCGCAATTCTTTAATTGGGGCAATTCTGGTCCTGTATTGGTTAAGAACGGATGTGACCGGATGTCGCAGTGCGTCAAAAAGTCGCACAGCTATCGCCCCCTCCCTTTTGTCGAAGACAAAGGGGAGGGTTGGGGAGGGGTCGGCTTTTGCCCCCTCCCTTTGGCGCAGCCAAGGGGAGGGCTGGGGAGGGGTGCGCTTTTGGCCGCCCCTGTAGTGGGGGGGGGGGGGGGGGGGGGGGGGGGGGGGGGGGGGGGGGGGGCGGGGCGCGGGGGGGGGGCGCGCGGCGCGGCGGCCCGGCCGGCGGCGGCGGCAGCACA
>NZ_JBRREH010000048.1:0-35797 GCF_056760175.1 Stenotrophomonas sp. STEN021
ATGCGCTTGTTTGTGTCGGCGGGGCGCCCCCGCCCACGCTCGTCCCCATCCCGCCGCCCGCCTTGCCCACACCTCATTACGGCGCGGGGGCGGGCCCCCGCCCGCTCCTACAAAAGAAGCCGATGCCAAGGGATTGGCATCGGCTCTCGGGTGACTCAGGTGTTCAAACGGAAAGCCTTGTCACCGCCGGAGGGCTTCAGCCTTCCGGTGTAGCTGCCTTGTAAACCGGCTCACCATCAACCCAGGTCGACAGCACCTTCAGGTCATCGAGCTGGTCGGCCGCAACTTTGAGCGGGTCGCCGTCCAGCACCACGAAGTCCGCACGCAGTCCGCGCTGCAGCTTGCCTACCTGCGCTTCGTCATGGCCCGCCCAGGCCGCGTCGCTGGTGAAGCCACGCAGCGCTTCGGCAGCGCTCAGGCGCTGTTCCGGCTGCCAACCACCCGGCGGTTGGCCGTCGCGGTCCTGCCTGGTCACTGCCGCGTACAGACCCAGACGCGGATCGACCTGCTCCACCGGAAAATCCGAGCCCAATGCCAGGCGCGCGCCACTGTGCAGGAAGCGCTGCCAGGCGTAGGCACCGAGGATGCGTTCCGGCCCGACCCGCTGCTCGGCCCAGCCCATGTCCGAGGTGGCGTGGGTCGGCTGCATCGAGGCGATGACGCCGAGCTTGGCGAAGCGCGGGATGTCCTGCAGCGACACCACCTGCGAGTGTTCGATGCGCCAGCGATGATCGTTGTCTTTGTGTGTGCCCAGCACCTTTTCATAGGTATCCAGCACGATGCGGTTGCCACGATCACCGATCGCATGGGTGGCGACCTGCACCTTGCAGCCATCCGCCTTGCGCACGGCGGCTTCGAATTCCTCCGGCGAGGTCATCAGCAGACCATGGTTGTGCGGATCGTCGCTGTAAGCGGTGAGCAGGGCGGCGCCGCGGCTGCCCAGTGCGCCATCCATGTACAGCTTCACCCCGTGCATCTGCAGGCGACCGCCGGGATGCGCATACAGACCAGCCTTGCACAGGTCCTCCAGTGCTTCATTGTTGCCGTCGGCATAGGCGTCGATGCGCAGCGGCAGCTTGCCCTGGTCGGCCAGGCGCTTCATCAGCGTCAGGTCCTCGCGCGACACGCCCATGTCATGCACACCGGTCAGACCATTGCTGACCGCCGCCTGCAGTGCAGCCTGCAGGCGCTTTTCGCGTGAGGCATCGTCCAGTGCCGGGATCTGCGCGTAGACCAGCGCGGCTGCGCCATCGACCAATACGCCGCTGGGCTTGCCAGCAGCATCGCGAAGAATGCGTCCTCCTTCCGGCTGCCAATCGCCGGACAGCGACTTGCCCGCCTTCTCGGCAATCCGGATGGCCGCGCTGTTGACCCAACCAGCATGGCCATCAACACGCTCCAGATACAGCGGCCGCTGCGGGAAGGCCGCATCCAGATCGGCAGCGGTCGGGAAATCGGTATTGTCCCAACGGTTCTGGTCCCAGCCGCGACCCAGCAACCACTCGCCGGGCGCCAGCGTCTTCTCGAAGGCCTGCAGCCGCTCCAGCACTTCGCCACGGGTGCGTGCGCCGGTCAGGTCGGCCTGCATCAGGGTATTTCCCAGACCCATGATGTGCGCATGGGCATCGATCAGGCCCGGCACCACGGTCGCGTCGCCCACGTCGATGCGCGGTGCCTGCGGATACAACTGCAGCAGTGCATCGGCACTGCCCACGTCCAGTATCTTGCCGCTGTCACTTTCCCAGGCGATGGCACCGACCACCGGCTGCGCCGGGTCGCCGGTGCGGATGGTATCGGCGACCAGCAGCTTGACCTCGGCCTGGGCCGGGATTGCATGCAGGCAAGGGAGCAACAGGGCTACACAGGCAATACGACGCATCAGGCACTCTCCGCAACGGAATGGGTGGACTATGCCGTCATCGGCCCAGCCTGACAAACCGTGCCCTGCACCTCATACGGGCGGAAACGCCCGCTGCGCTCAGTCGGCGCTTACATCCACGCGTACGCGGATCTGCTCGCCCGGGTGGTAATCGCGATGGGTATGGTACTGCCGCCCAGCGTATTCGTAGGTAACGTCGTAGCCATCCACCCGCTCGCTCTCGCTGCCATAGCCGGTAGGCTCGCACACACGCACGTCACCGCGCCGGTAGGTGGGCCGATTGCTGGCCTCGTAGATGGCGCGACCGGCCGCACCACCGGCAATGGTGCCGACCGCGGTACCCAGGTAGCGTCCGTCACCGCCACCGATGCGGCTGCCGATCACCGCACCAGCGAGCCCGCCGATCACCGTCGCCCACTGGCGACCGCTCTCGTTGCCCTGCCGGTACTGGCCGTTGTCGTAGCCACGCTGGTCATAGCCATCATTGCGATAGCCATTGTTACCGTAACTGTTGTTGCCGTAGTCGCCAGCCTGATAACCATTGTTGTCGTCCACATAACCGCCATCGTTGCGCTCATAGCAGCGCTCGTTGCGGCCCTGGTTGCCGTTGACGATCACCGGGTCCACCCGCACCACCCGTGCGTAGTCGTAAACCGGGCCACTGCTGGCATTGCTCCGGTTGCGATACTGCCCGTCGTCATAGCGCGGATCCGGCCGGTACTGGCCATCATCGTAAGAACCGTTGGGACGATACTGGCCGTCGTCGTAGCGCTGCGCGGACGCATTGGAGGCGACCAGACCACCGACAGCAAGGACAGCGGCAACAGCTAGCGAGCGACTCATGGCAGTAACCACTCCGGCTGGAATGAGGAACGAGGGATGAGCGATGCTCAGGCGCGACGGGTGAAACGATCCTGAACCGGCCCGGCCAGCGCTGAACGCTCGCCGGGCCATAGCCAAATCAGGCTGAAAACTCGCTATCCAGGCTGATCGGCACTGCACTCAGCGCCTTGGAGACCGGGCAGTTCTGCTTGGCATCATCGGCAATTGCGCGGAACCGGGTTTCGTCCAGGCCCGGCACCACCGCCTTTACCTTCAACCGGATCTGCGACAGCTGCGGGCCACCCTCCATCGACAGGTCGACATCGGCACGGGTGTCCAACGAGGTCGGCGGGAAGCCGGCTTCGCTGAGCTTGGCCGACAACGCCATGGTGAAACAACCTGCGTGTGCGGCAGCAATCAGTTCTTCGGGGTTGGTCCCCTTCTCATCACCGAAGCGGCTGTTGAAGGCGTAGCGGGTGTTTTCCATCAAACCGCTCTGCGGCGTGTTCAAACGGCCCTGGCCGGTCTTCAGATCGCCTTCCCAGTGCGCGGTGGCGTGACGCGAAATACCCATGGTCGAACTCCTCGTGGTGGATGACGCGGTCAGCCTAAACCACCCCGCGTTAGTAGTTTGTGCGCTGTCGCTGCCAGCACGAGAGCGTGCCCGCCGAGTAAGGGCAACAGCGTGGTTGACTGCAGTCCGGGCCTGTTTTTGCATGCCCTGCGGCACCGATTTGTTGTCCAAATACGCCCGGAAGCAATTTTTATGGGCTTTTTCTTCGATTACCTATTGGCGTCGCGCAATTCATGCCCTACATTTCGCTTGCCGACGGGGTCGGCACGACCAACAACCAACCGTTCACGGAACAGGAAATCATGGCAAAGACCGCTAAAAAGGCTGCCCCGAAGAAGGCAGTGAAGAAAGTAGCAACGAAGGCTGCCAGCAAGGCTGCCGCCAAGCCGGCCGCACCGAAGCCGATCAAGGAAGCACTGACCAAGTCCGGTCTGGTTGCCCACATCGCAGAAGCCACCTCGGTCGCTGCCAAGGACGTGCGCGCTGTGTTCGCCGCCCTGGAAGGCGCCGTCGCCGCTTCGGTCAACAAGAAGGGCGCTGGTTCCTTCACCCTGCCGGGCCTGCTGAAGATCTCCACCGTGAGCGTTGCTGCCAAGCCGAAGCGCAAGGGCATCAACCCGTTCACCAAGGAAGAGCAGTGGTTTGCCGCCAAGCCGGCCACCACCAAGCTCAAGGTGCGTCCGCTCAAGAAGCTCAAGGACGCTGCGCTGTAATCAGCGCGCCCCTTGGCGAAGAAACGGGACGGCCCTGCCGTTCCGTTTTTTTTGGCTTTATGGTTTGCTGGAAAACGTTCCCATGGCCCGCAGCGTTCTGCCGGTGACACCGCGGAAACGCTGGAACACAGCGTCATGGTTCAACGCCTCGTACCTGCGCCAGCACGGGCCTATGGTGGCCACTCCCACCGCTTCCCCACGCAGTCCACCATGTCCATCAGCAAGCATCGCTACCGAATCTCCGTCACTCCGATCGAGACTGACGGCCAGCAGTGCAGCGGCCGCTGCTCGATCGAATTCGAACAGCGCAGCCAATACAACTGGATGCGCCAGCTGGAATCCGCGCAAGGCCAACGTCGGCTGTCCTGCAATGAGGACGCTGGCATCGTGGTTGTCACCGGCCTGCTCGAAACCATGGCCGAATCGGCCGCCAAGCCCGACAGCCTGTTGAGCGCGCTGCAGCCGGAGCTCGGCCAGTTGCTGCACAAGCTCAAGCAGCTGCAGACCCCGACGGAGTGAGCCGTTGGCTGCATGCCGACCGGCGCTGCAGACCTCCAACATCGTCGCACGGGAGCGGAATTCGCTTGCGCAGGCGGAAATACTGGCCTGCGCGCTTGATCATCGCGACCGGAGAACAGCACTCCAAGGACTGGTATTGCAGCACTCCGCTCATCGATCGCAATGCCCGGGGCACCCACCGGGGATCATTGCAGTGCGATTCGGTCCGGCCTGCTAATTAACCGTTCACCCGATCCGGTTATCTTGCTAGTCCGACCTGCCGCCATCACCGAGTGCCCCCGATGAATCTGCGTTCCCTGCTCCTCCCCAGCATCGTCCTGGTCGCCATGGCCGGCAGTGTCCATGCCGCGCCGCAGATCAACGGCAAACAGTTGACCGTTGGCGCCGCCGATGTGCAGCAATACCTGGACGGCAGCTTCCCGCGTACGCAGCAGGCACTCGGCGGCCTGCTTGCACTGACTGTCAGCCAGCCGCGCCTGACCCTGCCGCAGGGCAGCCGCCTGGACCTGGGCTTCAACCTGGCCATGGCCGCGGGTGGTTCGTCGATGCCGGTGGGCGATGTACAGATCAGCAGCGGCCTGCGTTACGACACGCAGACCCAGGGCTTCCATCTGGACCAGCCCACGGTAGATGGCTTCCGTCCCAGTGCTGGTGGTGGTGAGTTGGATGCAAGCACCCGCAGCCTGCTCAACAGCTGGCTGGCCGACTACGCCCGCCGCGAGCCGATCTACAAGATCGATCCGGCCATCGCCAAGGTGATGGGCGTGCTGCAGGTCAAGTCGGTAGGCATCCAGAACGGCCGCATCGCCGTGGACTTCAACCAGAACCTGGGCAGTTTCGTGCCGCAGGGCTTGCTGGGGAACTGAGCCGGACAGCTGGCAGAAGTGAAAGAGGCCGCGATAGCGGCCTCTTTAGCTTTGTTTGTAGGAGCGGCGTAAGCCGCGAAGCTGACGATGTATCAGCCTCGAAGCCGGGCCTTCCCCGAACAGAACCGTTTCGACTTCTATTGGCAGCACCTGAGCTGACACCAGCTTCGCGGCTTATGGCCCGAGGCCACCCAGCGCCGCTCCCACAAGAGCAGCGGGCGCCTTTCAGCGCTTCGGCTGCAGCATCGTGCCGGTGCACTTGGGCGAGCCGCAACGGCACTCCCAGATCTTCTTCAGGCGCGGGGTGTGACGCTCGGCCAGGGTGATACCGTAGTTATAGGTCAACTCTTCGCCCGGCTTGATGTCGCGGATGGCTTCGATGAACACCTTGTCGGCGGTGCGGTCATCGCCTTCGGCCTCTTCGATCATCGCCTCGCAGTTCGGGTCACAGCTGTGGTTGATCCAGCGTGCATCGTTGCCCTTATAGTTGGCATCGATGACGTAGTCGTCGTTCAGAGTGAACAGGAAGGTGTGGCCGGTTTCCACATCACCTGCATCGTCCGCGTCCACTTCGGCATGGGTACGGCGCTTGCCCTTGTATTCGATGACACGCTCGCCCTTCTTGATGGCTGCCACGGCGAACACGCCGTTGCCGTGGATGGAGGATTTGCGCGCCTGGATCTTCTTGGGCATGTACATGGCCGGAACGTGAGTGAGGCGGTGATTCTCGCCCATCGGGCAGGACAACCCAAGGGGAGTCACTGGGATTGGGGATTCTGCTTCCGCTCTGCAGCGAATCGACAGCATGAAGCAGCGGCTGCGCCGCTCCCCCTCTCCTGCGTTCGGCATCCTCTCCCGCAAGGGGAGAGGGGAAGATCAATGGCCCCGCGTGCACCTGCTCTTGCCCCCTCTCCCCTTGCGGGAGAGGGTTGGGAGAGGGGTAGCTTTTGGCGCGGAATTGAAGCCCACCACTGTGTATGCCCGCCTGATTTTTTGGGGAAGTAAAAGCGAAAAGCAGCGGCTGCGCCGCCCCCTCTCCTGCCTTCGGCATCCTCTCCCGCAAGGGGAGAGGAGAACTGCAGCGGCTGCGCCGCCCCCTCTCCTGCCTTCGGCATCCTCTCCCGCAAGGGGAGAGGAGAACTGCAGCGGCTGCGCCCCCCCTCGCCTGCCTTCGGCATCCTCTCCCGCATGGGGAGAGGAGAACTGCAGCGGCTGCGCCGCCCCCTCGCCTGCCTTCGGCGTCCTCTCCCACGAGGGGAGAGGAAACTGCTGCAGTCCCATGATTGGCTGGGGCTTCTGGGAGCTGAACGGCAAAACTTGGCCCCCCGGACCAGAAAGCGTACAATTTTGGTCCACATTGATACCCCCGCTCCCGCAATGCTCCGCGTCACCAAGCTCACCGATTACGCCACCGTCGTCCTGACCGTGCTTGCCGCACGGCCTGCCGAAGTGCTGAGCGCAACCGATCTGGCTGAAGCCGCTGGATTGGAACCGCCCACCGTCAGCAAACTGCTCAAGCCGCTGGCCCAGGCTGGCCTGGTCGAAGGCCTGCGCGGCGTGCACGGCGGTTACCGGCTGACCCGCCCGGCCTCCGAGATCACCCTGATCGAGATCCTGGAAGCGATGGAAGGCCCACTGGCCATCACCGAATGCAGCCAGGAGCAGAGCCAGTGCGGCCTTGCCGGGCAGTGCGGTGTGCGCTCGAACTGGCGGCTGATCAATGACGTGGTTTCCGATGCCCTGCGCGGCGTCACCCTCGCGCAGATGCTGCACCCCTTACCGCTTGCCGACCGTCGCCGCATCAGCGCCGACGTCGTCTCCTGAACAACCGTAGGCAGCCCTGATGGCCACCGAAATCATCGAACCGGTCGACACCGTCGACAGCCCGAACCGTGAAATCCATGAGCAACTGGGTCGTAAATACGACGCAGGCTTCGTCACGCTGATCGAATCCGAGTCGTTCCCGCCGGGCCTGGACGAGGACGTCATCCGCGCCCTCTCGGCCAAGAAGGACGAGCCCGAGTGGATGACGCAGTGGCGCCTGGACGCCTACCGCCACTTCCTGACCATGCGCCAGCCGGACTGGGCCAAGCTCGACATCGCGCCGATCGACCTGCAGGCGCTGAGCTACTTCTCCGCGCCCAAGGGCCCGAAGTACCAGTCGCTGGACGAAGTGCCAAAGGAACTGCTGGACACCTACGAAAAGCTCGGCGTGCCGCTGCATGAGCGTGCCAAGCTGGCCGGCGTGGCGGTGGATGCGGTGTTCGACTCGGTCTCGGTCGGTACTACCTTCCGCAAGGAACTGGCCGACAAGGGCGTGATCTTCTGCTCCATCTCCGAAGCCATCCGCGAATACCCGGAGCTGGTACGCAAGTACCTGGGCTCGGTGGTGCCGGTCGGCGACAACTATTTCGCCGCGCTGAACTCGGCGGTGTTCTCCGACGGCAGCTTCGTGTTCGTGCCGGCCGGTGTGCGCAGCCCGATGGAGCTGAGCACCTATTTCCGCATCAACGCCAGCAACACCGGGCAGTTCGAGCGCACCTTGATCATCTGCGAAGACAAGGCCTACGTCTCCTACCTGGAAGGCTGCACCGCGCCGATGCGCGATGAGAACCAGCTGCACGCCGCAGTGGTCGAGCTGGTGGCGCTGGAAGATGCCGAGATCAAGTACTCCACCGTGCAGAACTGGTACCCGGGTGACGAGAACGGTGTCGGTGGCATCTACAACTTCGTCACCAAGCGTGCCGAATGCCGTGGCGCGCGCTCCAAGGTGACCTGGACCCAGGTGGAAACCGGCTCGGCCATCACCTGGAAGTACCCGTCCTGCGTGCTGCTGGGCGACGACTCGGTGGGCGAATTCCACTCGGTCGCGCTGACCCACCACCGTCAGCAGGCCGATACCGGCACCAAGATGATCCACGTCGGCAAGCGCACCAAGAGCAAGATCATCTCCAAGGGCATCAGCGCCGGCCGTGGCCAGAACACCTACCGCGGCCTGGTGCGTGTCGACCGTGGCGCCGAAGGCGCGCGCAACTACACCCAGTGCGACTCGCTGCTGATCGGCAAGAAGTGTGGCGCCCACACCTTCCCTTATATCGAAGTGAAGAATCCGACCGCGACAGTCGAACACGAGGCCACCACCTCCAAGATCTCCGACGACCAGCTGTTCTATTGCCGTGCGCGCGGCATCGACCAGGAAAACGCGGTGTCGATGATTGTCGACGGCTTCTGCAAGCAGGTCTTCAAGGAGCTGCCGATGGAGTTCGCGGTGGAAGCCAAGAAGCTGCTGGAAGTGTCGCTGGAAGGATCGGTCGGATGAGCCGCCTGCCGCTGCTACTGCTGGCCGTGCTGCCGTTCGCGGCCGCCGCCGCGTCGCCGGGCAAGGCCTGTGATGACGCCCGTACCCAGCTGGATATCAACGAGTGCGCGGCCGCTGAAGCCACCGCGGCCGACGCCGAGCTCAATGCCGTGTACCGGCAGGTGATGCAGAAGCTGCAGGGCCAGCAGGTCGCCATCGACAAGCTGCGCGCCGCCCAACGCCTTTGGGTCCCGCTGCGCGATGCCGACATCGAAGCGCGCTACCCGGTGGGCAAGGACGAGAATCCGCGCGTTCTATATGGCTCGATGTACCCGATGCTGTATTCGGCCAACAAGGCCGAACTGACCCGGCAGCGCACCCAGTGGCTGCGCGCCACCTTCCTCGATCGCGCCGAAGGCGAGCTCTGATCGCCCCGCACCCTACATATTGAAGAACGCACCCTCATGCTGAAGATCGAAAACCTCCACGCAAGCATCGGCGACAAGGAAATCCTCAAAGGTCTGTCGCTGGAAGTGAAGCCGGGCGAAGTGCACGCCATCATGGGCCCGAACGGCGCCGGCAAGTCCACCCTCGGCAATGTCCTGTCCGGCCGCGACGGCTACGACGTCACCGCCGGCAGCGTGCAGTTCGAAGATGGCGACCTGCTGGAACTGGAACCGGAAGCACGCGCCGCCGCCGGCCTGTTCCTGGCCTTCCAGTACCCGGTGGAAATCCCCGGCGTCAACAACACCTACTTCCTGCGCGCCGCGCTCAATGCGCAGCGCAAGGCCCGTGGCGAGGAAGAACTGGACTCGATGCAGTTCCTCAAGCTGGTCCGGCAGAAGCTGGCAGTGCTGCACCTGAAGGACGAGCTGCTGCACCGTGGCGTCAACGAAGGTTTCTCCGGTGGCGAGAAGAAGCGCAACGAGATCTTCCAGCTGGCCGTGCTCGAGCCGAAGCTGGCGATCCTCGACGAAACCGACTCCGGTCTGGACATCGATGCGCTGAAGAGCGTGGCCGATGGCGTCAACGCGCTGCGTTCGCCGGAGCGCTCCTTCCTGGTCATCACCCACTACCAGCGCCTGCTCGACTACATCAAGCCGGACGTGGTGCATGTGTTGGCCGACGGCCGCATCGTCAAGACCGGTGGCCCGGAACTGGCGCTGGAGCTGGAAGCCCACGGTTATGACTTCCTGAAGGACCGCGTGGTCCGCGAGGCGGCCAAGTAATGACTGCCCTGCTCGATTCGTTGCGCGAATCCTTCGCAACAGCCCGCACATCCATGTGCGGGGATTCAACGAAAATCGCCGAACGGGAGGAGATTCTTGAGGCTGCGCTCAAGACCGGTCTGCCCGCCGCCCGCAACGAGGCCTGGAAGTACACCTCACTGCGCCAGCTGGAGCGCCGCAGCTTCACCGCCGCGCCACTGCAGGCCCCGGACATCGATGCCGCGCTGCTGGCCGACATCCCGTCGCCGCGCCTGGTCTTCGTCAACGGTCGCCACAGCGCTGCGTTGAGCGATCTGTCGTCGCTGGATGCCGGTGTGCAGGTGCGCACCTTGTCTGCCGTGCAGGCCGAAGAACCCGAAGCGCTGCGTTTCCTCGGCCGTCGCTTCGAGCGCGCCGAAGAAGTGTTCGCCCAGCTCAATGCCGCACTCGCCGATGAAGGCGTGCTCGTACAGGTCGCCGACGGCATCGTCAGCGAAACCCCGCTGCATCTGGTGTTTGTCAGCGCGGCGGATTCCAGCGACCACGCCTGGCATCACCGCCACCTGATCGAACTGCGCCGTGGCGCCGTGTTCGGCCTGGTCGAACATCACCTCCAGGCTGGCGACAGCGCGCACCTGGACAATACCCTGATCCACGTCCACATTGCCCAGGACGCCGTGCTGTCGCACGCCCGCGTGCAAGCCGACAGCGCGCGTGCCACCTCGCTGCTGCGTACCGATGCGGTACTTGCACGCGATGCCGAATACCGCCGCATCGACCTGGAACTGGGTGCCGCGCTGAGCCGTCATGAGCTCAACGTGCGCCTGGAAGGCGACAACGCCAAGCTGACCGCCAATGGCGTGCTGCTGGGCACCGGTCGTCGCCATATCGATACCCGCCTGGGCATCGAGCACATCGCCAAGAACACCAGCGCCGAACTGGTCTGGCGCGGCGTTGCCGCCAACCGCAGTCGCGTGGTGTTCCATGGCGGCATCGGTATCCGCGAAGGCGCCGATGGCACTGATGCCAATCTGTCCAACAAGAACCTGCTGCTGTCGGCCGATGCCGAGATCGATACCCAGCCGACGCTGGTGATCGATGCCGACGAGGTCAAGGCGGCGCACGGCGCTACCGTTGGCCAGCTCGACGCCAATGCGCTGTTCTACCTGCGTTCGCGCGGCGTGCCGGCCGAACAGGCCCGCGCCATGCTCAGCGCGGCGTTCTGCCACGAGCCGCTGTCCGCCGTGGAAGGCGCTCTCACCGAAAAACTGGCCCGCCACCTGGACCAGGCACTGCAACAGGCAGGCATGGCATGAACCTCAGTTCCCCGCGTCCGTTCCACGCTTCGGCCACCGCCCCCGACTGGGAGCGCGTGCGCGCCGACTTCCCGCTGCTGATGCGCGAAGTGAACGGCAAGCCGCTGGTGTATTTCGACAATGCCAATACCGCGCAGAAGCCGCTGTCGGTGATCGGCGCGGTGGACGAGTTCTATCGCCGCTACAACGCCAACGTCAGCCGTGCGGTGCACGCGCTTGGCACTGAAGCCACCGATGCCTACGAAGGTGCGCGCACCAAACTGGCGCGTTTCCTCAACGTGCGCAGCGATGAGCTGGTGCTGTGCAGCGGCACCACCTTCGCGATCAATCTGGTCGCCTATTCGTGGGCCTTGCCGCGCTTGAAGGCTGGCGATGTGATCCTGGTCTCGCGCATGGAGCACCACGCCAACATCGTGCCGTGGCAATTGGTCGCCCAGCGCACCGGCGCCAGCATCCGCGTGGCCGAGATCAGCCCCGACGGCAGCCTGGACCTGGACGCGCTGCACGCAGCGATGACCCCGGAAGTGAAGCTGCTGGCACTCACTCACGTATCCAATGTGCTGGGCACCATCAACCCGGTGCGCGATATCTGCCGTGAAGCGCGCAAGCGCGGCATCATCACCGTGATTGATGGCTCGCAGGCCGCACCACACCTGACGGTGGATGTGTCGGCTATCGGCTGCGACTTCTATGCCGTTACCGGCCACAAGATGTGCGGACCCACCGGCACCGGCGCGTTGTGGGCACGTCGCGAGCATCTGCAGGAGATGCCACCCTTCCTCGGTGGTGGCGAGATGATCAAGGAAGTCAGCTTCGACGGCACCGTGTTCAACGACGGCCCGCACAAGTTCGAAGCCGGCACCCCGAACATCGCCGGCTTCATTGGCTTGGGCGTCGCAGTGGACTACCTGGAGGAACTCGGCCGCGAACACATCGAAGCGCGCGAGCAGGAACTGCTGGCCCACTTCACCGAAGAACTGCAGCGCGTTGAAGGCCTGCGC
The DNA here is from genome assembly GCF_056760175.1 of Stenotrophomonas sp. STEN021. Taxonomy (NCBI): domain Bacteria; kingdom Pseudomonadati; phylum Pseudomonadota; class Gammaproteobacteria; order Lysobacterales; family Lysobacteraceae; genus Stenotrophomonas; species Stenotrophomonas sp. STEN021. The sequence goes on from NZ_JBRREH010000048.1 coordinate 12,197, forward strand.
ATCTTCGGTACTGCGCCGAACAAGGCCGCGGTGGTGTCGTTCCAGATTGAAGGCGCACATGCGCATGACCTGGCGACCCTGCTCGACCTGCAAGGCGTTGCCGTGCGTTCCGGCCAGCACTGCGCGCACCCGCTGCTGCAGTACTACGGCGTCGCCGCCACCTGCCGCGCCTCGCTGGCGTTCTACAACACGCATGAAGAGATCGAAGCCTTCATGGCGGCGCTGAAGAAAGTGCGCAGCCTGCTGGGCTGAGAAATCCGGTTGTTGCAGGAGCGGCGTAAGCCGCGAAGCCACAAATCCAACAGCACAAGCTCTACCCCTCCCCAGCCCTCCCCTTGCCTTCGGCAAAGGGAGGGAGCGCATTGCTGGCTTCGACAGCATCCTCGGCATTGCATTCGTTCTGGTTGTGGGAGCGGCGTAAGCCGCGAAGCGAGCGTCGCTGCAGGCCTCGTTGATTCCGCGATCTGACAATCTGTCAGCCTCGCGGCTTGCGCCGCTCCCGCAATCCACCAGAACACCCCTGCTGCACAGCGCCCGTCACACATGCCATAATGCGAACAATTCGCATTTGCATAAACAATGACCCCCGCGTCGTCCTCCCTCCTCGCCACCCTGTTCCGCGACCATCACCGCTGGTTGCTGGCACGGCTGTGCAGGCAGGTTCGTTGCCGCTGGGATGCCGAAGACCTCACTGCCGAGACCTTCAGCCAGGTCGCAGCCTCGCGTACACCGCTGGCCAGCATCGACGAACCACGCGCGTTCCTGACCATCATCGCCAAGCGCCTGCTGTTCCATCTGCGCCGCCGCCGTGATCTGGAACAGGCCTGGCTGGAACAGCTGCGCCACAGCCCGGAGGCGTTCTCGCCCTCGCCCGAGGAACGTGCGCTACTGCTGGAGACGGTGCTGCTGGTCGACCGCAGCATGCAATCGCTGCCGGCAGCGGCGCGCGCGGCCTTCCTCTACAGCCAGCTCGACGGCATGGGCCACGAGCAGATCGCACGGCAACTCGGCGTATCGGTACGCACCGTCGGTCGCTATCTGCGCCAGGCATGGACTTGCTGCCTGCAGGATCTGCAGCAGACGGAGGCGCTCAAATGAGCGAGCAGACTGCAATGGATGCCGCCATCGACTGGATGGTGCTGCTGCAATCCGGCAGTGCCAACGCACACAGCCATCAGCAGCTGCAGCATTGGCTGGATGCCTCAGCCGAGCATCGCAACGCATGGCAGCAACTGCAGGAAATCCAGGGCCGCTTCCAGCGCCTGCGCGAGGTTGCCCAGCGTCACCCCGGCCAGGATCAACAGGCACGCGAACTGCTGCTGCGCCCGTCGCGGCGTGTCGCACTGCGCTCGCTGGCGGCCTTTGCAGTCACCGCTGGCGGCGCCGCGTTGCTGGCCGACCGCAAGTTCCCGCTGCGCGAACTCAGCGCCGACCTGCGCACTGCCACCGGGCAACGCCGCCGCTTCGCACTGGACGACGGCAGCACACTCACGCTGGATGCACGCAGCGCGATGGATCTGGATTTCGGCGCCAACCAGCGCCAACTGTGGCTGCGGCGCGGGCGTGCACTGCTGGACATCGCCGCCGACCCGCGTCCGTTGCTGCTGCACTCCCTGCATGCCCGGCTCAGCCTGCTGCGCGGCAAATTCATGGTCGAACGCGATGAAACCTCGACCCAGATTGGCGTGCTCAGCGATCACCTGCTGATCGAGGACGGCAGCGGCCACAGCCTGCGCCTGCAGGCCGGCGAAGGCGCGCGCATCGACGCCAGCGGCATCACCGCCCTTGGCAGCAATCCACTACAACTGACCGACTGGCTGCACGGCCGGGTCAGCCTCGACAACGCGCCATTGCTGCAACTGGTGGAGCGCCTGCGCACCTACCGCAGCGGTTTCCTGCGGGTATCGCCGGAGGCCGCCGCGCTGCGCGTGCAAGGCGTATTCGCGCTGGACGACAGTGACCGTACCTTGGCCGCCCTGGCCGAAACCCTGCCGCTGCTGATCCGTTCCTATGGCCCGCTCACACTGATCGAAAAAAAATAGCGTGGGCGTGTCCGGTTTTCCGCCCTCGATACACATCCCTATCCGAAACCCTCTTTCGGAAGCCGTATCGATGTCCGCCTCTCCCCTGCTCCGCCCCTCCTGCCTTGCCTTGGCCTTGTCGCTGGCCTGTGCCGTCCCGCTGGCCCATGCACAGAGCGCAACCACCGCCGATGCCGCCTTGATCGACTACCAGATCGCCGCCGGCCCGCTTGGTGCCAGCCTCAACCGCATCGCCGCCAGCGCCGGCCGCACCTTGTCGGTGGACCCCGCCCTGCTGCAGGGCAAGCAAGCAAAGGCCGTGCATGGCCAGTATTCGGTCGAACAGGCCGCCGCCCAGGCGCTGCAGGGCAGCGGCCTGCAACTGGCCACCACCGCCAGCGGCGCACTGACCGTACAGCGCGCGCCGGCCAACGGCGTGGAACGCATCGGCACGCTGCGGGTACAGGGTGACCAGGGAAACCGAACCCAGCTCGGCGATGACAGTCGCAATCCGGCTGACACGCCTTACAGCTCGCCGCAGTCCGGCGCGCACTTGTCGCTGCAGCAGATCGAGCGTTCGCGCGGCACCCAGGCTGGCGACATCTTCAAGAGCGTGGCCGGTGTCATCAACGGCGACAACCGCAACTCCGGCGCGCTCGATCTGAACATCCGCGGCATGCAGGGCTTCAACCGCGTGCCGGTGCTGATCGACGGCAGCCAGCAGCAGGTCACCGTCTACCGCGGCTATGCCGGCGTAGCCGGGCGCAGCTACATCGACCCGGACATGATCGGTGGCATCGACATCCAGAAGGGCCCGACCAGCGGTGCCGAAGGCGTGGGCGCGATCGGCGGCGTGGTCAGCATGCGCACCTTGAACGCCGACGACATCATCAGCGGCGACAAGGATTGGGGCATCCGCCTCAAAGGCAGCTTCAGCGACAATTCGTCTTCGCCGCCGCCGGCCTTCACCACTGGCGGCCTGCGCAATGGCGGCCGTTTCCTGACCGCCTGCGGTGGTGGCCGCACCTGCACGGTGCAACAGCTGCCAAGCGAGTTCGCAGATGAGACCGGCATGGACCGTCCTTCCACCGGCACCCCGACCGGCGGTAGCGGCAGTGTTGCCGCGGCCAAGCGCTGGGGCCAGTTCGAAGTGCTCGGCGCCTTCGCGCGACGCAAGACCGGCAACTACTTCGCCGGCGAGAACGGCCCGGGTGCCCCCGAGCCGCACTACGCCACCTCGCGCACCACCGACAGCCGTGGCCGCTGGGTCGAGTACACCACCGTCAGCTTCGAAGGCCTGAACCGCTTCCGTGCCGGCGAGGAAGTGCTCAACACCTCGGTCGACAACCAATCCTGGCTGCTCAAGGGCACCTGGAAGCCCAGCCCCGATCAGGCGCTGGAACTGGGCCGCATGAAATACCAGAGTCGTTACGGCGAGCTGATGCCGTCGGCCATCCTGCGCGGTGAAGGCGCGCTGCAATCGGCGCTCAGCGATGTCGATGCCGACACCTGGACCGCACGCTACCGCTGGCAGCCGGCCAACGAGCTGATCGACTTCAAGGCCAACGCTTGGCGTACCGCCTTGGACAACACGATCCGCAACGTCTACTCGTTCCCGGCGCTGCCGCCGGAGTACACCTATATCGAAACCACCTACCGCCAGGCCGAGCGCTGGGGTATCGATGCCACCAACACCTCGCGCTTCATCACCGCCTGGGGCGACGTCGCCCTGCAGTACGGCTTCACCCACGGCAAGGAAGACGTGCATCCGATCAGCGCCTCGCAGAGCTTCAGCAGCAACAACGCCAAGCGCGAGGAAAGCAGCCTGTTCGCCAGCGCCGAGTGGGTGCCGACCGATTGGTTGAAGCTCGACGCCGCGGTACGCCACACCCGCTACAAGAGCTATGACCGCGAAGTCACCCGGGTACCGTCGCAGATCCGCCCCATCACCTATACCGACGTCCACCTGCAGAACAAGGCCAGCGGCAATGCACCGATCGCGGCGATCACCTTCACCCCGTTCGAGGGCGTGCAGGTCTATGCCCGTTACGCTGAAGCACTGCGCATGCCCGGCCTGTTCGAGACCAGCTCCGGCCCGGTCCCCAGCACGTTTGCAATGGACCTGCGCCCGGAGCGCGCCAGGAACCGCGAGTACGGCATCAACCTGCTGCGCGACGGCCTGTTCGCCGAAGGCGACCAGGCACGCCTGAAGCTGGCCTACTTCGACAACCACGTAAAGGATTACCTGACCCGCACCACCGTGCAGTTGGACGGCTGGGTGTCGGCGCCGGTGATCGAAAATATCGACAACGCCGACTTCAAGGGCTACGAGATCACCGCCGAGTACCGCACCCCACGCTTCTTCAGTGAGCTGTCCGGCAGCTATTACACCCACACCAACTTCTGCCATAGCGACCGCGCCTATCCGACCAAGTCACCGGCCTGCTATCCGGGCGGCGTTACCGACAGCTACGCCAGCAATCACGTCCCGCCACGCGCCGCAGGTGCACTGACGCTGGGCACGCATCAGCTGGACCAGCGCCTGACCGCCGGTGGCCGGGTCAGCTACACCGGCAACCGCCCGACCCTGCCGCGTGCCAGCAGCATCATCCCGGTGGTCGATTGGGGTTCCTACGTACTGGTCGACCTGTTCGCCAACTACCGCATCAACGAGCACGTCGCGCTCGACCTGGGCGTGGACAACCTCACCGACCGTTACTACATGGACGCGATGACGTTGGGCCTGATGCCCTCGCCGGGTCGCACCGTGCGCATGGGCTTCACCGTCAACTTCTGAGGAACCGTATATGTCCGCTTCCCCCATGCTGCAGGAAATCAGCCGCAGCCAACGTTTGAAAGCCGCCACCCACGGCACGCATGATCGTCTTGATCAACGCATCATGCGCGGCGAACCCTTCGCCTCACTGGACAACTACCGGCGCTTCCTGCGCGTGCAATACCGTTTCCATCGCGACCTGGCAGTGCTGTATTCGCTGCCGGCGCTGCAGGGCTTGTTGCCGGATCTGGCCGAGCGCCAGCGCCTGCAGGAGCTGCAGCAGGACCTGCTCGATCTGGGCGAAGCCCTGCCTGCCGATGATCATGCAGCCCTGGGCAGCGACATCGACCCGGCCACCGCGCTGGGCTGGCTGTACGTGGTCGAAGGCTCCAACCTCGGCGCGGCCATCCTGTTCAAGCTGGCGGCGAAGATCGGCCTGGATGCCAACCACGGCGCGCGTCACCTGGCTGGACATCCGGACGGCCGCGCACGTCATTGGCGGCGTTTCACCGAGGCACTGGATGGCAATGCGCTGGATGCCGAGCAGGAGCAGCGCATGGTGGCCGGTGCCACCGCGGCGTTCCAGCGCGTGCATGGCTATGTCGAGCAGGCCTTTGCCGACTGAAATGGAAGCAACGCTGAGCACCGCTCCAGCCCTGCCACGGCGCAACCGCGCCGTGCGCGTGGGCTATCTGTTGCTGGGCATGTTGATGGTGGCACTGGGCATCATCGGCGCATTGCTGCCGGTGATGCCCACCACCATTTTCATGATCCTGGCTGCCGCCTGTTTTGGCCGCTCCTCGCCACGCTTCGAGCGCTGGCTGCTGCAGCACCCGCAGTTCGGCCCGCCTTTGCGGCTTTGGCGCGAGCAGGGCGCGATGTCCAAGCGCGCCAAAGCCTTTGCCTGCGGCGGCATGGCGCTGGGCTTTGCGATGTTCTGGTACTTCGCGCATCCATCGCTGCTGCTGTGGCTGGCGGTTGCGGTCGGCATGGGGGGCTGTGCGGTGTATCTGCTGACCCGGCCGCTGCCGCGCGGCGTGGCACCGGTCCCGTCCCCGCAGTCCGAAGATCGCGGCATCCGCTCGGTCGCCGCAACCGTGACCGTGCTGCTGCACATTGGAATGTTCGCGCTGTTGCTGTGGAGCCGCGCGCCAAGCATGGATCCACCGCTGGAGGAGCCAGCCGAGCGCACGCAACTGGTGATGCTGCCACCGCGCGCACCGGAGCAGCCGCTGGAAGAAATCGTCGCCCCAACACCTTCCGCTGCGGCCTCGGCGGAGAAACAGAAACCGGAACCGCCGCGCCCGCTGCCGCCGTCGCCACCGCGCGCCGACGCCAACTGGGTGGTTCCACCACCCGCGCCGCCACAACCCGTGCGGCAGGCGCTGGCCCCGCAACAACAGGAAGCTTCGATCGCCGCCGCACCGCAGACCCCGCCGCTGCCGCCCGCGCCAAGCGCAGCAAACCCCGGCAAGGACAGCTGGGAAGGCCGGGTGATGGCCAAGCTGGAACGACACCGGCGCTATCCCAACGCCGCCCGCGCGCGCCGCGAACAAGGCATCGTCCACGTCCGCGTCAGCCTTGCCCGCGATGGCTCGGTACTCTCGTTGGCGTTGGAGCAGACCTCCGGTTCGGCCATGCTCGATCAGGCCGCATTGGATACCTTCCGCCGTGCCACGCCATTGCCAGCAGTGCCGGAGGCGCGCAAAGCACCGCTGGAGCTGTCATTCCCTGTCGAGTTTTTCATGCGCTGAGCTCAACGCGGATTTTGCCTGTAGGAGCGGCGCAAGCCGCGAAGCTGATGAACTGTCCGATGCGAGGCCTCTGCCGAGCATGGCTCGGCACTACAAGCAGCCTTGCGCCGGTCGGGACGGCAAAAACCGCGAAGCTGGAAATCCAGCCGCCCCGAGCTCTGTCCTTCCCCAATCCTTCCGATCCGAAGGCATGGCCTTCTGTCGTTCATCAGTACGGGCGTCAGTGGCGTGCAAACAGGCGTCCTTGGTCCCTTTTTGCCGACAGCGGGGGAGCACACCTCAGGCTCGGGCAGACCACCCGACAACACTTGTCTCCAACTGCATGCCATGCCAGCCTTGCAAGCCGAAAACGGGGGTTGGAATGAAGCACGGACGCACCTTGTCATTGTCACGAGCTGGCCTTTGGCTGCTACTCGCCTGCCTGTGCTGGCCCGCGGCCAGCTGGGCCGCTATTGATCCGGTGAAACCCGGTGAAATCCCCGTGCTCAAACCTGGTGAGGCACTGATTCTGGCCGCCGTGGACACCAATATCGAGCTGGATTCGGTTCGCCTGAATCGCGATGGCAAAGTTTGGGGCGATGGTGTCATGTCGCGCCTGCAGGCCGGCCACAACTACCGTCTTTATGTCGCCAGCGCTGGGCGCTATGTGTGGCGTGAGCTGCAGCCCTTCAATGGCTTCCGCTACCTGCTCAAGGATGAAGAAGAACTGGCCTTCCAGGTTGATGCCGGCACCATTGTTTATCCGGGCGACCTGGTGTTCCGTCCCACTTCGATGTGGCGTGCCGACGTTCATCGCTCCAATCGCAGCCTGGCAGCGATGGACTGGCTGCAGCGCACCCATCCTGCGTTGTATGCACGCTTTGCCTTCACCTATGCCGGTCACTACACAGACCCGTTCCCGGCCTTTTACAAGGAACAGGCTGGAGCCAGGACCTTCCCGGCCGAGGTCGAGACGGCAGCGGCGACCAACAAGCCCGCAGCGGACAAGGACAAGCCCGCGATTGACCCCTATTGGCAGGACCCGCAGATACTGGCCTCCAGCCTCAACCCTGCAGGCACCTTGTTCGCCATGCAGGTGCGCCAGGACGACAAGCATTGGGCGGTGGACATCATCGACCTCAAGTCCAGCATCCAGACCCGGCTGGGAAGCAGCGACATGCCGTTGGCCTCATTCCGCTGGGCCGACGATGAAACACTGCTTACCTCGGTGCGCCTGTCCAACGGCTTGAACCGGGTCTCCGTACTGCATATCACTACCGCTGCCGACGGCAAACCGCGCTATGCGAGCTATATGGTTCCTGGCGAAGGCAAGGTATTGGATCTGTTGCCCGGCAAGCCCGGCTACATCCTGTTCGCAAGCAGGGGGCGCGATGGCAAGTTGATGGTCCACCCACTCCATGCCGCCAACCAGGCAGCCGTCGAGGGTTTCCGCCCGCAGATGCGCACCCGCCTGAACACCGGCATCAACGATGACACCTGGTGGTTTGCCGATGGCGCCGGCGAACTGCGCCTGGGCATCGTCCAGCGCGGTGAAGACTACGTGCTGGTACAGCGCCAGGCAGATGGATTCCGAGATGTCATGGTGCTGTCGGACGAGCTCGACTTCGACCCGATCGCGATCTCCGCGGATGCCAGCAAGATCTACGCGCTGACCGACGAGAAGCGCAGCCAGCGGGATCTTGTCGAATATGACGTGGCCACACGCTCGATCACACGCACCCTGTATTCGCAGCAGGGCACCGACGTGCAAGCGGCGATCTTCGACGACAAGCGCAATCCCATCGGCGTTGAGTTCTATCGTGATGGCCAACTGCTCTCGGCTTATTTCCAGGACAACGATGCCCGCGTTGGCAGGCAGCTGGGCAACGCTTTCCCGGGCCAGGCCGTGCAACTGGTCGGGCGCAGCCGCGACGGCAGCAACATGGTCGTGGAGGTCGACGGTGCCGACGCACCTTCGCAGCTGTACCACCTGGACACGCAGCAGAACCGCGCCTCATTGCTGGCGCAATCCTATCCCTGGTTGGCGGACCGTACATTCGCGCCCACCCAGGTACTGAAATTCAAATCCAGCGATGGCCTGGACGTGGAGGCGTTCCTTACCTTGCCGCCAGCGCAACAGCCGCGCCCGCTGGTAGTCCTGCCCCATGGCGGTCCAATCGGCGTTGCCGACAGCCTGCACTTCGATCCTGAAGTGCAGTTCCTCGCCTCCCGCGGCTATGCCGTGCTGCGCGTCAACTTCCGTGGCTCGGAAGGCTATGGACGCGCCTTCCGTGAAGCGGGGCACCGCAATTACGGCACGCGCATCGAGGACGACATCGATGCGGCAATCAATCTTGCGCTGGCCAGCTACCCGCTTGATGCCTCACGGATGTGCGTGGTCGGCAGCAGCTATGGTGGTTACTCGGCACTGGTCTCCGCTATCCGCTGGCCGCAGCGTTTCCGTTGTGCGGTCTCCATCGCGGGCATCAGCGACCGCGCGTTGTTCTTCACCGCCAGTGATACCGCACGCAGCGAGAAGGGACGGCAGTTGGCCGAGAAAATGATGGGCAACCCGGACCAAGATTCCGCCGTGATTCGCGACACCTCCCCACTCTATCGCTACACCGAACTGTCCATTCCGGTGATGCTTGCCCATGGCAGGGAGGACCAACGCGTGGACTTCGAGCACAGCCGGCGCATTTCACGCATGTTGCGCCTGGCCGGGCGTCCACCGGTCGAACTGTATTTTGATGAGGAAGGCCATGGGGTGGTCGACCCGGCCAACCGCACCGCGTTGTGGAAGCGCGTTGGCGAGTTCCTGGACCAGTCCACCAGACAGTAGCGTCAGTCCCCGGCAGAAGCGGCTGAACTGTTCGACTGCAAACGCCGGGACTAGAATGTGGGCATGGACGCACTTACCTTCCGCAACGCCACCGCCGCCGATATCCCGGCCCTGATCGACCTGGTCACCTCTGCCTACCGTGGCGACGCCTCGCGTGTCGGCTGGACCACCGAAGCCGACATCCTCGATGGCCAGCGCATCGACGCCGCCGGCATCCAGGGCGATCTCGACCGCCCGCGCAGCGTGATCCTGCTTGCTGAACAGGATGGCCAGTTGCAGGCCTGCTGCCATGTTGCCGACGAGAACGGCCACGGCTACTTCGGCATGTTCTCGGTCAGCCCCGGCGCCCAGGGCGGCGGCATCGGCAAACAGCTGATGCAGCGCGCGGAACAGCACGTGGTCGAGCAATGGCAGCTGCCGAGCATGCAGATGACGGTGATCGACTGCCGCGATGAACTGATCGCCTTCTACGAACGCCGTGGTTACGTGCGCACCGGCATCAAGAAGCCGTTCCCGTATGGCGATGAACGCTTCGGCATCCCCAAACGCGATGACCTGCAGTTCGAGATCCTGGAAAAGCCGCTCGGGGCCGCCGCATGAGCGAGACCTGGACCTTCATCTGTGCCAGCGAAGAACTGCTGCCGGGCGAACTGAAGACCGGCTTCGACGAAGTCACCGGCTCACCGATAGTCGTATTCAACCTGGACGGCGAGCTGTATGCGCTGGAAGACCAGTGCACGCATGAGGAGTTCGAGCTGTCCTCCGGCACCGTGGACCCGGACGAAGGCAGCATCGAATGCATCCTGCATGGTGCCCGCTTCGACATCCGCGACGGCCGCGCACTGTGCGCACCGGCCTATACCGCGGTGCCCAAGTTCCCGGTGAAGCGCGAACACGGCGGCATCTGGTCGCGCGACGACCGCGACTGAGCCTGAGCGCCGTCTTGGGGGCCGCCGCAGCGGCGCCCGGACAGCCATTTGCAGCGCAATACGCCAGCCAGCCGCGTCTGCTGCAAGCCGGCGCTCGCTGCGGGCAAGCCCGACAGCCCAATCATCAGTCTCCTGTCCGCCGACACCTTTATAGCCCCACCCCGGCTCCGGAGAATGGCCCGTACCCGTAAAAGGCCCGGCTGTCCTGGGCACATTGGCATTGCAAACGCAAACAATTCTCAATAAGATGCGCATCTATCGCGATAACGCGAAATTAACGGCCTGCGTCTTTCCCCAATGCTCACCCCGTCCGCCAAGGCTCAAACGCTGACTGTCGCCACCGTGCGGCGGCGCCTGCCTTGGCTGATGCTGGTATTCGGGATGTTGCTGGCCTTGGCCGTGGCGCTCCAGGCCAAGGCCGTCGTCGCTGCACCCGCAGGGACTGCAGGTTTCAGCCAGGTATTGGTTTCGCCTGAGCCCGGCCACCCGCAGCAACCACTGCAGATGACGGCGATAAGTGAATCCGGCGCTGAGACGTCGCGCCTCGGCAAGCAGCGTCCTGCTCCCATGCTGTCCAGCCCGGTCCAGCTTGCCCCGCTTACCTACAACCGCGTCTTCCTGACTGCCGCCAGCGACACGCTGCTGCAGCACGCGGTTGAACGTGCCCAGCGCTATCCACTGGCACCGTACCTGCGGCTCAATCCCGGCCACGCCCCGCCGCGTACCCACGCCGCCTAAGCAGCAGCATCAGGCGAAGCTGCGCGTCCAGCGCACGCCGCCGTCGATACCTCCGCTTTCCACTTCAGCCTGCGGCGCCATCGGCCCGCCAGGCCAATCTGTTTCTTTTTCTCCCGGATATACCCGTCCATGACCCATATCAAGACCCGCAAGTACGCTCCGCGCGCCACCATGCTCGCCACCGCCACGCTGGCTGCCGGCTTCTCGCCGCTGACCGCCTTCGCCGCCGAAGGCGACGCTGATTCGGCCAAGAACAAGGCCACCGATCTGGATCAGGTGCAGGTCCGCGGCAGCTGGTTCGCGCCGTCCTCGCCCAAGTTCACCGCCGAACTGCTGGATACGCCAAAGTCGGTGTCCGTGGTCACCGAGAAGACCATCCAGGAAATCGGCGCGACCAACCTGGTCGACGCACTGCGCATGGTGCCGGGCATCACCTTCGGTGCCGGCGAAGGCGGCAACTCCACCGGTGACCGCCCGTTCCTGCGCGGCTTTGACGGCCAGAGCAACATGTTCGTCGACGGCCTGCGCGACGTCGGCACCCAGACCCGCGAAGTGTTCGACCTGGAACAGCTGGAAGTAGTCAAGGGCCCGAGCTCGGCCTACGGCGGCCGTGATTCCGGCGGCGGCAGCATCAACCTGGTCAGCAAGACCCCGAAGCTGAAGAACGAGACCAACGTCAGCATGGGCGTGGGCACCGACAGCTATGCGCGCGGCACCGTGGACGCCAACTACGTGCTCGGCGATGGCATCGCCGCACGCCTGAACCTGCTCAAGCACGAATCCGACATCGCCGGCCGTGATGCCGCCAATGTCAGCCGCTGGGGTATCGCACCGTCCATCGCCTTCGGCCTGAACGGCCCACTGCAGCTGATCGCCAGCCACTACCACCTGGAAACCGACGACCTGCCCGATGCCGGCGGTTTCCCGTATGGCAACCCGGCGACCAAGACCACCACCGGCAAGCCGCTGGTACCCAACCGCAACAACTACTACGGCCTGATTGACCGCGACTTCCAGCGCACCCGCGCCGACATCAGCACCCTGGACGCCAGCTACTCCTTCGGCGAGCACAAGCTGCGCAACATCGCGCGCCTGGGCAACACCAGCAATGACTACCTGTGGACCCAGCCGGACGACAGCAAGAACAACCCGAACCTGTACGGCACCTTGTGGCGTCGTACCAACAACCGTGCGATCGACACCAAGACCTTCGCCGACCAGCTGAGCCTGACCGGTGCGTTCCAGACCGGTGGCCTGAAGCACAGCTACAGCGCCGGTGTTGAGTACAGCGAAGAAAAGAGCAGCAAGGGCAGCTACGTGATCGGCGGCGCCGGCACCAACAACCCGATCGGCAACAACCAGGTGTGCAAGACCACCGGCGCGGCGACCGGCTACAACTGCACCGATTTCTACAACCCGAACCCGAAGGATCCGTGGGCGGCCACCCACCCGGTGACCCGCAGCAACAAGGCCCTGGATATCGAGCAGACCACCAAGACCAAGTCGGTGTATGCGTTCGACACCATCGAGTTCAGCGAAAAGTGGCTGGTCAACCTCGGCCTGCGCTGGGATGACTACGACACCGAGCAGGTCACCCCGATCGTCAACAGTGCTCCGACTGTGCTGCGCAACAGCGACGGCTTCCTGAACTACCAGGCTGGCGTGGTATTCAAGCCGACCGCCAATGGCAGCATCTACCTGTCCTACGGCACCTCCTCGACGCCGCCGGGCATGGACAGCGGTGAAGGCAACGACTCGATCAATGCCGCCATCCAGAACCTCAAGCCACAGGAAACCAAGAACTACGAACTGGGCACCAAGTGGGACCTGTTCGACAAGCGCTTGAACCTGACCGCGGCGATCTTCCATACCGAGATGAGCAATGCGCGTGTCGTGATCGACACCGGCAGCACCCAGAATGCCGGCAAGAAGGCGATCAACGGTGTCGAAATCGGCGTCAATGGCCAGATCACTGACCGCTGGAACGTCGCCGGTGGCTACACCCACATGGATTCGGAGCTGAAGGACAACGGCTTTGTCTGCTCGGTCTCCAGCCGTACCGGTTGCCCGGCACCGGGCGTGTGGATCGTCTCGCCGAACAACGGCAACATGTTCCCGAACACCCCCAAGCACGCTGCCACGCTGTGGACCACCTACGTGCTGCCGTTCGGCCTGACCATCGGTGGTGGCGCCAGCTATGTCGACAAGCAGTACGGCGACGTGGCCAACACCAAGTGGATCCCGGCTTACACCCGTTGGGATGCAATGGCCAGCTACGCCATCCAGGACAACATCAGCCTGCAGCTGAACGTGCAGAACCTGACCGACAAGACCTACTTCACCAAGGCATACTCCTCGCACTATGCGAGCATCGCACCGGGCCGCGCGGCTACTCTGGCACTGAACGTCAAGTTCTGATCCAGGCATGACCAGCAACGGCGGCAGGTGCAAACCTGCCGCCGTTCTGCGTTTCCGCTCCCCGCCACGACAGGCGACCTTGTTCAGCCGCAATGGTTACCATCGGCTGGCGATGCCGATTCAGATCAGGTCACAGGCAAGACCATGTCCACTCCCCTTCCAAACAATCCCGATGCGCTGGCACAGCAACTGCTGAACGACCCGCAAGGCACGTTCGCGCAGGTCCGCGACGCTGCACTGAGCGGTCAGCTGGACGCACAGCTGCTGCTGGCCCAGCTCTACATCGAAGGCAAAGGCGTGGCGCGTGATGAACATGCCGCCCTGCTCTGGTACGAAACCGCCGCCAACAACGGCAGCGCGTTGGCAATGAACATGCTCGGCCGCTGCCATGAGCTCGGCCAGGGCTGTGCACCTGACGCGACGCTGGCTGCGGTCTGGTACCGCAATGCTGCCGAAGCCGGCCTGGACTGGGGCATGTACAACCATGCCAACCTGCTTGCCACCGGCCGTGGCGTGCCGCAGGACCGGGCCAAGGCGCTGGCGCTCTACACCCAGGCCGCCCACATGGGCCATGCCAAATCGATGAACCTGCTGGCGCGGCATCTGGAAGACGGGCTGGACATCGAGCGCGACCCGCAGGCCGCCCTGGCCTGGTATCAGCGCTCGGCCGAAGCCGGCGATTTCCGTGGCCAGGCCAACCTCGCCTCCATCCTGCTGCAGCGGGGCCAGGTCGATCAGGCCGTGCATTGGCTGCGGCTGGCGCTTGCCAGCGGCAGCCCGGCGTTCATGGCGCATATCGTGCCGGAATTGGCCGCCTCCCCCCATCCGCAGATCCGCGCACTGGTCACCTGAGCCAGGCGCCGAGGAGCTTCCATGCTGCTGCATATCCCCAACGTACTCAGCCCCGAACAAGTCGCCCTGTTCCGCCAGAAACTGGATGCGGCCGATTGGACCGATGGCCGCGAAACCGTCGGCCATCTCGGTGCCCACGCCAAGCGCAACGAGCAGCTGCCGGAAAACTCCGCGTTGCGCCGCGAACTGGGCGAGACCGTGTTGCTGGCGTTGGCCAGCAATCCGTCCTTCTTCAGCGCGGCGCTACCTTTGAAGTACCTGCCGCCGCGTTTCAACCGTTACAGCGGCGGCGGCACCTACGGCTTCCATGTCGATGGCGCGGTGATGAACCTGGGCCAGGGCGAACAACTGCGTTCGGACGTGTCCTGCACCCTGTTCCTGTGCGAGCCGGACGAGTACGAAGGCGGCGAGCTGATCATCGCCGACACCTATGGCGAGCACGAAGTGAAGCTGCCCGCCGGCGACCTGGTGGTGTACCCGTCCAGCAGCCTGCACAAGGTGCAGCCGGTGACGCGCGGTGCGCGGCTGGCCTCGTTCTTCTGGGTGCAGAGCATGGTCCGTGACGAAGCCCATCGCCGCCTGCTGTGGGAAATGGATACCTCCATCCAGCAGCTCAGCGCGGATTGCCCGCAGCATCCCTCGCTGGTCAGCCTGACCGGCATCTATCACAACCTGCTGCGGCAATGGGCCGAGACCTGAGCCGCAAGTCTTCAATCCCGACCTGTCGGCCCACCTGAACTGTCAGACACCTTGCCCGGGCAAGCGCAATGCAGCCGGGGCCGTTGGCGAAGAACATGAAGGCCCGCAGATCCTCGTTCCCGGGTGCGCTGCACGTACCCGGGCTACAGAGCCTGGGCTGCTGACACTGCATGCCGATCAGCGCGTGATATCGCCGAATTGATATCAATTCTCATTTGCAAAAGTTAACGAATCGTATCTACAATACCGCACCGCGAATGCCGGCCCCTGCCGTCGCGTCCGCAATCCGGAGATACGCATGCAGCAACCACAGCGCCAGTACGCATACAACAACGCCGCTTACGGCGCTGTCAGCCTGCGTCCGCTGGCCTTGTGCATGTTGCTGCTGTTGTCGCTGCTGGCAGCCCTGTGCCAGAGCGGCTCACCGTTGTCGCGGCTTGGTCTGGCGGAAGCCGGCCATGCGTCGGCACCCGCCGAGGAACGCCAAGGTGGCGAACGCCATCTGGAAGAAGAGAATCCGGCCAAGCTGCGCCGGCTAGTACAGCTGCGTGCACCACGCGCAGTCCAGCCGCAGCCTGGTGTGCTGCGGCTGCTGGTTGCATCTGACGACTTCAGCCCAATCCGCACGGCAATCCCGGCATCTGCGCCGGTTATCGGTCATGCACTGGCCAGTCCGCGCCAACAGCGTGGGCAAGCGCCACCGCTGGGCTGATGCTCCGCGCCTAGCCGTCTCTGCTTCACCCCCCTCTCTTCTTTCCAGCTCGTCCCTGCATGCGTCCGCGCCTGCGGTGATGACGGCTGCAACCTGCATTCCTTGATCGAGGTATTCCCATGGCCCTGCGCCAGCGTCATCGTGTGTCCGTTTCCCGCCAACTGCTCAGCCTCGCCGTGCTCGGCGTTATCAGCGCCAGCGCCCATGCCAACGGCAGCGGTGCGCCGACTACGCTGGACAAGGTGGTGGTCACCGCCAGCGGCTTCGAGCAGAAGATCACCGACGCACCGGCCAGCATCAGCGTGGTCAGCCGCGAAGAACTGGCACTGCGTCCTTACACCAGCCTGGTCGATGCATTGCGCGACGTGGAAGGCATCGACGTCGGCATGGAAACCACCGACAAGAACGGTCGCGCCACCATCTCCATGCGCGGCATGCCGTCCGAGTACACGCTGGTGTTGATTGACGGCCGCCGCCAGAGCAACGTCGGCAACCTGTACCCGAACAACTTCGGCGGTGGCCAGTTCGCCTATATGCCACCGTTGGATGCCATCGAACGCATCGAAGTGGTGCGCGGGCCGATGTCGACCCTGTACGGTGCCGACGCCATGGGCGGGGTGATCAACATCATCACCCGTCGCAACCAGAACGAATGGCACGGCTCGGTGACGCAGGGCTTCACCGTGCAACAGGAAGATGCCTTCGGCGACGCGCGTACCACCGACGTCTACCTGAGCGGCCCACTGGTCAAGGACCGCCTCGGGATGAGCGTGCGCGGCAGCTGGTATGACATCGACGAATCGCGCCCGGAATGGGATTCGCTGCCGCTGCCCGATGGCAGCCAGTGGGAGCGCGCGCTCGGCTTTGGCGGCGGCGGCAAGGCCGTGGCCAACACCAACTGGAACAGCGGCATCCGCCTGAACTTCAAGGCCAGCGACAACCACGACCTGTGGCTGGACTACGACGTTTCGCGCCAGAAGTACGACAACAGCAAGGGTCAGACCGGCACCCTGGACAGCGCTGAAAGCCTGTGGCGCAGCGGCGTGGCAACCATCCCCAACGGCAGCGGTGGCACCACCACCCGCCGCGTGGTGCAGCCGCGCGTGGGCTATACCGCTTACCAGCGCTATGAACTGGACCAGCTGGCGTTGACCCATCAGGGCCGCTACGACTTCGGCACCTGGCAGACCAGCCTGTCACGCACCCAGAGCAACAACCTCGGCCGCTCATTGCCGCTGACCCTGGACGAGCGCGCCGACCTGCAGACCCTGTGGAACGACGTCTGTCGTCGCCGTGGCCAGGCCGCCAACTGCAATATGGCCAGCGGCAACCTGTCGGTCCTCAATGACGCCGAGCGTGCACGCCTGCAGGCCTTCCTGCCGCGCCCGCTACGCACCATGGAACTGGATGCGATGGTGCTGGACACCATGCTCGACCTGAGCTTCGGCGCGCACAAGGTCACCGTTGGCGGCCAGTACAACAACACCGACATGACCGATGGCGTGTTTGGCATGGACGGCAACGGCTACCGCGACAACGTCAAGCAGAAACACCGCACCTGGTCGGTGTTCGCCGAGGACAACTGGGCCTTGAGCGATGCACTCACCGCCACGCTCGGCCTGCGCTATGACCACCACAACATCTTCGGCAGCCATGTCAGCCCGCGCGCCTACCTGGTGTGGAATGCCAACGATGCCTGGACCGTCAAGGGTGGCGTCAGCACCGGCTACAAGACCCCGCGTCCGGACCAGCTGTTCCCGGGTGTCACCGGCTTCGGCGGCCAGGGCGTGATCCCATTGGTCGGCTCGCCGCACCTGAAGCCGGAAACCAGCACCAACTACGAAATCGCGACCTACTACGACGGCGATCGCTGGGGCTTCAACGCCACAGCCTTCCTCAACCGCTTCGACGACAAGATCGCCAGCGGCGGCAGCTTCGCCAACTGCGAAGTGGCACCTGCCAACAGCGGCTACTGCATCGACGTGGGCCCGGGCTGGGCGGCGCTTGGTTACAGCGTTTTCAGCCAGAGCGTGAACCTGGACAAGGCCGAGACCCGCGGCGTTGAACTGGCCGCTCATGTGGACCTGCTGGACAACCTGCAGCTGCGCGGCAACTACACCTACACCAAGAGCGAGCAGACCAGCGGTGCCACCAAGGGCCAGCCGATTGCCGGCAACCCGGCCAAGCACATGGCCAATGCCAGCCTGAACTGGCAGCTCAACGACGCCATCAGCCTGAGCCTGATCGGCGAAGGCCGCTACGACCGCTACCGCGACACCCTGCTGTCCAACGTCGGCGGCGTCAGCAGCTCGACCGTGCGTTACTACGAGGACTACACCACCTTCCATCTGGGTGGCAGTTGGAAGCTCAATGACTGGCTGACCGTGAATGCACGCGTCAACAACCTGTTCGACAAGGACTTCGTTTCGCAGTCCTGCGTACTGACCTCGCCCAGCGAGTACAGCTGCGTTGACGACTATGCAGTGAAGGAACAGCGCCGCAGCTACTGGCTGTCGTTGAACGCGAAGTTCTGATTCAGGCCAGACGCAGAGTGCCGAAGCGGAGCGGAGATCGGCCCCCTCCCTTGTGCGCAGCACAGGGGAGGGCTGGGGAGGGGTAGCTTCTGGGTTCTGAACTACACCCTGTCAACGCCACATGTACTTAAGCGTTAGCAGCAGAAGCAGAACAGCCCCCTCCCTTTCACGAAGTGAAGGGGAGGGTTGGGCAGGGGTAGCCTTTGATCTTGCTTCTGGCTTCAAGTCCAGAACCAGAGCAACAGCCAGATCAAAAGCGACCCCTCCCCGGCCCTCCCCTTGCCTACGGCACAGGGAGGGAGCAATGCACGGCACAAATTGCGAATAATTCTCATTAGTGCTCTAATCGTCGTCCTTCAACACCCCTGATTCCCGTGTCCGCAGACCGCAGCACCGCCACCACCGTGCAACAACAGGCCAGCCGTGGTTTCTGGTTGCGCACCCTGCATCAGTGGCACTGGATCAGCTCGGCGGTATGCCTGATCGGCATGCTGTTGTTCTCGCTGACCGGCATCACCTTGAACCACGCGTCCAAGATCGAAGCCAAGCCACAGGTGCAGAACCTGCAGCTGGAATTGCCAGCGCCGGTGCTCAAGGCTCTGGGCGAGCGCGAAGACGGCAACGCGCCGCTGCCAGCGCGCGTCGCCGACTGGCTGTCCAACCGCCTTGACGTGTCCATCGGCAGCCGCGAGGCCGAGTGGTCGCCGGAAGAAATCTATCTGTCCATGCCCGGCCCCGGCAGTGATGCCTGGTTGAGCATCGACCGCGAAACCGGTGCGGTGGAGTTTGAAAAAACCCGTCGCGGCTGGGTCTCCTATTTCAATGACCTGCACAAGGGCCGCAACGCGGGCCCGGGCTGGGGCTGGTTCCTCGACGTGTTCGCGGTGGCCTGCCTGGTGTTCTGCATCACCGGCCTGTTCCTGTTGCATCTGCATGCGCGGCAGCGGCGCATGACCTGGCCGCTGGTCGGCCTGGGTTTGCTGATCCCGCTGCTGATCGCCCTGCTCCTCATCCATTGACCGTCTTTCTCTCCGGAGTCGCACCATGCGCGTCACCCTGACCATCGCCCTGAGCGGTTTGATCGCCGCCGCTCCCGCCGCCTACGCCGCCAGCCTCGACGTCAACGTCGAAGTGCCCAAGCTCAACGTGGCCGAGTACCACCGCCCGTATGTCGCGGTCTGGATCGAAGGTGCCGACCAGCAGGTCGCCGCCAACCTGTCGGTCTGGTACCAGCTCAAGGACACCGCCGAAGGCCATGGCACCAAGTGGCTGCCGGACCTGCGCCAGTGGTGGCGCAAGAGCGGCCGCACCCTGCAGGTGCCGGTGGATGGCGTGACCGGCCCGACCCGTCCGGTCGGCAAGCACCAGCTCAGCTTCAGCGACCGCCAGCCGCAGCTGCGCGCCCTGCCCGCCGGCCAGTACTCGCTGGTGGTGGAAGCCGCACGTGAAGTCGGTGGCCGCGAACTGGTCAAGATTCCCTTCACCTGGCCGGCCCGTGCCGTGCAGAACGGCCGTGCCCAGGGCACCTCCGAACTCGGCACCGTCACCCTTGCCGTCAAGCCCTGATCCCCATTACCAACGGAGCCAACCGATGAAGCGTTCCCTCCTGCTTGCTGCCACCATCGCCGCCGTACTGCCGTTCTCCGCCGCCGCCCACAAGGCCTGGCTGCAGCCGTCGCAGACCGTGATTGCCGGTACCAACCCGTGGATCACCGTGGACGCCGCCGTGTCCAACGACCTGTTCTACTTCAACCACGTGCCGCTGCGCCTGGACAACCTGGTGATCACCGCACCGGACGGCAGCACCGTGCAGCCGCAGAACGTGGCCACCGGCAAGTACCGCAGCGTGTTCGACGTTGAACTGACCCAGCAGGGCACCTATCGCCTGGCCAACGTCAATGCCGGCCTGATGGCCAACTGGCAGGAAGATGGCAAGCCCAAGCGCTGGCGCGGCAACGCTGCAACTTTCGCCACCGAAGTGCCGAAGGATGCCAAGGAACTGAAGGTCTCCGAGACCGCTGGTCGCGTTGAAACCTTCGTCACCAACGGCAAGCCGAACGACACCGCGTTGCAGCCGACCGGCAAGGGCATGGAGCTGGTTGCCCTGGGCCATCCGAACGATCTGTTCGCTGGCGAGCAGGCCAAGTTCAAGCTGCTGGTCGACGGCAAGCCGCACGCTGGCCTGGAAGTCGAGATCACCCGTGGCGGCACCCGTTACCGCAACGCCCAGGAAGAGATCAAGGTCACCACCGACGCCAACGGTGAGTTCTCGGTGACCTGGCCGCAGGCTGGCATGTACTGGCTGGAAACCGGCACCGAGGACAACAAGACCTCGATCCCGCAGGCCAGCGTCCGCCGCCTGAGCTACGTAGCCACCCTGGAAGTGCTGCCGCAGTAAAGCTCAAAGCCCCTCTCCCCCCGGGAGAGGGGTTGGGGTGAGGGCAAGGCCGAAGCAGCATAGTTGAAGTTGGCTGTCGGCCAGAAAAGCAAAAGCTCCCCTCATCCGCCCCTTCGGGGCACCTTCTCCCGTAAACGGGAGAAGAAACACCTGCCCCAGCCGGCTTTTTGATACCGATGTCCTCCAACTCCGACATCGCCGCCCTTGGCGGCCACACCATGGGCACCAGCTGGAGCGTCAAGCTGGTGGCTGCGCGCAGCCGTGACCTGCATCCGCTGCACGCCGGCATCCAGGCCGAGCTCGACCGCGTGGTGGCGCAGATGAGCACCTGGGAGGCCAACTCGGACATCAGCCGCTACAACCGCGCCGCCGCCAACAGCTGGCAAGCACTGCCCGATGACTTCTGGAACGTACTCAGTACCGCGCACGACATCGCTGAACGCAGTGCAGGTGCCTTCGATCCCACTATCGGTCCCCTGGTCGCACTGTGGGGCTTTGGCGCCGATGCGGGCGCGCAGGCTGTACCCGATCCCTCGCACCTGGTCGACGTCGCCGCTCGCTGCGGCTGGAACAAACTGCAGTTGGATCCGCAGACCCAAAGCGCGCTGCAACCCGGCGGCCTGCAACTGGATCTATCTGCCATCGCCAAAGGCTACGGCGTGGATCTGGTCGGCCGCTGGCTACGCCGTATCGGAATCACTGCCGCACTGGTCGAAGTCGGCGGTGAACTGCATGGCTACGGATTGAAACCCGACGGCCAACCCTGGCGCGTGCTGGTCGAATCCGCGCCCGAGGAAGATGCCAGTGCCGACTACCCACCACGCGTGCTGGCATTGGATGATCTTGCAGTAGCCACCTCCGGCGACCGCTGGCACCAGTTCGAACGTGATGGTGTCTCCTACAGCCACACCTTGGACCCACGCAGCCACGCACCGGTCAACCGCGCCGCGGCAGCCGTCACCGTGATCGCACGCGACGCCATGCGCGCCGATGCCTGGGCAACTGCGCTCACGGTCATGGGTGCCGATGAAGGCCTGGCCTTTGCCAACAACCATGACTTGGCTGCACGCTTCATCACCCGCAGCAGCAATGGTCTGCTCGAAACCATGACGCCCGCCTTCCAGCGCTATCTGGACGCCAGCACGCAATGAACCCCAATCGTTCCAATCGCGCCCTGCTTGGCAATCTCGCTGTCGGCCTGGGCCTGCTGCTGATCGCCCTGTTGCTGCTGCGCCTGCATCTGGGCGAACGCTGGTGGCCGGCCGCGCCGCTGGCACCGCAGTGGTGGATGGCACTGGCAGCGTTGGCGATCTATGCAGCGGCTTGCTTCGCATTGTGGTGGTGCACCCGCCAACGTGATGACGATGGCGGCGATAGCAAGGAGCCGCCGATTCTGGTGGTCTGGTCCAGCCAGACCGGCTTCGCCCAGCAGCTGGCACAACGCACCGCCGCACATCTGCGCGCAGCCGGTCACAAGACCCGACTGCGCGCCATCGACCAGGTCGATGCAGCCCTGTTCGCCAGCAGCCGCCAAGCCTTGTTCATCGCCGCCACCACCGGCGAAGGCGATCCACCCGACCATGCACTCGCCTTCCTGAGCCGGGTGATGCCGCAGCCCTTGAAGCTTCCTCAGCTGCAGTACGCCGTGCTGGCGTTGGGCGACAAGACCTATGAGCACTACTGCGCATTCGGCCATCAACTTGATGAGTGGCTGCGCACGCACGGCGCCCAGCCGCTGTTCGATACGGTGGAAGTGGACAATGCCGATGCCGACGCGCTGCGCCATTGGCAGCAGCTGCTGGGCCAGCTTGGTGGCGAAGCAGCCAATGCCAGCGACTGGAGTGCGCCAGCCTATCAATCCTGGTTGCTGCGCAAACGTGATGTGCTCAATCCCGGCAGCATCGGCGGCAAGGTATTTCATCTGCAGCTGCAGCCTGCGGATGGACAACTGCCGAGCTGGCAGGCCGGCGATATCGCCGAAATCGGCCCGCGCCAATCCGCCGATACGGTGACAAAGTGGCTGCTGGCGAACAATTTCGACGCCGCGACCTTGCTCGCTGACGGCCGCTCCCTGCGCGATGCCCTGGCCCAATCCCATCTTCCCGAGAGCCCCGGCACCGGTGACGCGGATGTGTTGGCAGCCAGCCTCAAGCCGCTGCCGCACCGCGAGTACTCGATTGCCTCGATGCCGGGCGAAGGCAGCCTGCAGCTGATGCTGCGCCGACAACTACGCCCTGACGGAACACCCGGCCTGGCCAGCGGCTGGCTCTGCGACTACACCGCCATCGGCGACAGCATTGATCTGCGCCTGCGCAGCAACAGCAATTTCCATCCACCGGGCAACGATGCCCCGTTGATCCTGATCGGCAACGGCACCGGCATCGCCGGCCTGCGTGCACATCTGCGTGCCCGCATCGAGGCCGGCGCGCGACGCAACTGGTTGCTGTTCGGCGAACGCAATGCAGCCCACGACTTCCATTTCGGTGCCGAGCTGCAGCAGTGGCAGCGGGATGGTGCGATCGAACGACTGGATACCGTTTTCAGCCGCGATGATGGCCAGTTCCACTATGTGCAGGACGCATTGGCCGCGCATAGTGACGTGCTACAGCAGTGGCTGGACGACGGCGCCACCATCCTCGTCTGCGGCAGCCTGCAAGGCATGGCCCCGGCGGTGGACAAGGTCATCATCGACGCGATTGGTGCCGAAGCGCATCAAGCACTGCGCATCGCCGGGCGTTATCGCCGCGACGTCTACTGACTGTAGTGCCGAGCCATGCTCGGCAGAGGCCTTACAAGCAGTCCCAACCGTAGTGCCGAGCCATGCTCGGCAGAGGCCTTACAAGCAATCCCAACCGTAGTGGGGGGGGCCGGGGGCGGCGGGGGGGGGCGGGGGGGGGGGGACGACCCCCGCGCCGGGGCGCGGCCGGGCGCCACGCGGCGGGGGGTTGG
>NZ_JBRREH010000049.1:0-34997 GCF_056760175.1 Stenotrophomonas sp. STEN021
CTCTCGGCGTCCTCGCTCCGTGATTGTGGGCGCCGCGCGGCCGGGGCGGCCCGGGGGCCCCCCCTCCCCGCCCCCCGCCCCCCCCCCCCCCCCCACTACAGGGCATGGCGTTGTGCGAGCGGCGTATGCCGCGAAGCTGGCAATGCTTGAAAGGCCGCAAAAGCCTACCCCTCCCCAATCCTCCCCTGCGCTGCGCGCAAGGGAGGGGGCAAAAGCATCAGCCCTTCGGCAACTGCGCCAATTCCTCGCGCACCAGCTTCACCACCAGCTTGTCCAGGGTGTCGACCGAATAGTTCTCCACCTCATGCACGGTCTCGCTACCCGGACCGCTGGAAGGATCACTTGCATCCTTGTAGGTAAGAAAGATGAAGCGCCCGCCGGTGTACTGCGCGATCTGCCGTTGCGCGATCTCACCGGTGGTGTCCTGGCCGGATGCCGCCACGCTCAACACCTTGATGCCCTTGCCCAGCGCCGCCAGCATGGTCTGTTCGTAGCGCGGCTGCGGGTAATCCATATGCGGCGGCGCATCGGCCAGTGACACCAGCAGGCGGGTGGTCGACGCCCCGCGCCAGTTCATCGCCTGCACGGCGTGATCGAAGGCCTCGTTCATTGCTTCCGGGTAATCACCGCCGCCGTTGGCGCGCACGCCATCAAGCACTTTCTGGAAGCCGGCAACGTTGTTGCTCAGGTCCCAGCCACGCACGAAGTACTCATCGCCGCGGTCACGGTAGGTCACCAGCCCCAGGCAGATGTCCGGGTTGGACGGCAATTGGGCGATATCACGGACGATGCCCTGCAGTGAGTCACGCAGCTTGTCGATCTCATCGGCCATCGAGCCGGTGGCGTCGACCATGAACACCAGGTCGAGCTTGGCCCGCGCCGGCAGCGGCGCATCGGCGACCACCACCTGCACGGCATTCTTCTGCCCACGCTGCAGGGCCGAGGTCACGGTCTTGCCGGCGCGCCGCACCTGCACCTGGTAGCTGGTCGAATCGCGGTCATCAAAGGCATTGGGATGCACCCACACTTGGCCACCGGCATCGGTGCGCGCCCACATCCGCGCGCCGTTGCGGGCGGTAACGGCCACTTCCGCATCCGGTACCGGTCGGCCTTGCGCATCAACCACCTGCAGGCGCTGGCGTACGCTGACATCGCGGCCAAGATCATTGGCTTCTTCATGGCGCTGCAGGAACTGCTGGAACGCGGCGAAGTCGGCGTTGTCATCGACCACACCTGCAGTGACCGGCGCCTGTTGCTGGCGCACATTGCCAGTGGTGGTGATCGAAGCCATCGGCATCTCCGCTGCCGCATAACTGGCATCGGCAGCAGCCTCGGCGCGGACAGCCAACGGCGGTGGCGCCGGCGGTGCTGCCGGGGACGGTGGCGCCATCATCTTGGTGGATGCCCTGTAGCTGTCACCTCTGCGCAGACGAACCTCATCCGCAGCGATAGTGTGCTGCTGCGGGCGCGGGCTGGGATCGGCAACTTCGCGCAGCACCGGCGTGTCGCTGCAGACCGTGGCGTTGGGGGCCCGGAAGTTGGGCTGGGTCTGGCGGGTGCGCTGTGTCGTCGGCGCCTTGAGGTCGCCCGTATTGTCCGTCAGCGGAAACGGGGTATGACGGACCGCCGCTGCTACTGGCAAGCCGACCAGCAATGTCACCGCAGCGGCCAACGCCATGTTGCGAACCGCCGGCCGGTTTGAACCCTTTGCGCTACCCATGATCCCTGCTCCCATGCGTGCCGCGTGATGCGGCGTACGGGAATGGGAACGGCTGGGAGCGGGGAGTGGGGTTAAGGCGAGCAAACACCCATGTAACGCCGAGCCATGCTCGGCAGAGGCTCTACCGGTAATGCCCCTTGCCGAGCATGGCTCGGCACTGCATTGGCATTGTTGGGAACGCCCCTGCCGAGCATGGCTCGGCACTACAGGGGCGACTCAATTCCTGTGCGCGGTGCCCAGGTATTCGGCGCTCTGCATCTCGATCAGGCGGCTGGCGGTGCGCTCGAAGGCGCCGGCCAGGCGGGTGCCGCTGTACAGCAGCGGCGGTGCGTCCTGGGCGGTGCAGACCAGGTTGACCTGGCGGTCGTACAGCTCATCGATCAGGTTGACGAAGCGGCGCGCGGCATCTTCGTTGAGGCGATCGAAGTGCGGTATGCCACCGAGCAGCACGGTGGTGAACTCGCGTGCGATCTCGATGTAGTCCGACGGCCCACGCGGGCCTTCGCACAGGGCAGCAAAATCAAACCAGGCAATGCTCTTGCCGCGGCCACGCACCGGGATCTTGCGGCCTTCGATCTGGATGTTGCCGCCGCGTGCTTCTTCGGCACCGCTCAGCTCCTTCCAGCGCCCGGCCAACCAGGCATCGCTTTCCGCATCCAACGGCGCACGGTATACCGGCGAGCGGGTCAGCGCGCGCATGCGGTAGTCTTCGGTGCCTTCGGCATACAGCTCGACGCAGTACTTCTCCAGCAAGGCAATCGCCGGCAGGAAGCTGTCACGCTGCAGGCCATTGAGATAGAGGTTCTCCACCGCCGTATTGGAGGTGGTCACCAGGGTCACGCCCTCGGCGAACAACCGCTCCAACAGGCGTCCCAGCAACATCGCATCGCCGATATCGGTGACGAAGAATTCATCCAGCACCAGCACGCGCAGCTTGTCGCGCCACTGCTGGGCGATCTTGGCCAATGGATCGCTCTGCCCTTGATGCAGGTGCAGCTGCTCATGGATGCCGCGCATGAAGCGGTGGAAGTGGGTGCGGTACTTCTGCTCGATCGGCAGGCCGTCGTAGAACAGGTCGACCAGGAAGGTCTTGCCACGGCCAACGCCGCCCCAGAAATACAGGCCCTTGACCGGCTCGGGCTTCTTCCAGAACGCCGACAGCCGATCCAGCCAGCCATCCTGGGCGCTGTCGACAATGGCCAGATGGATACGGTCCAGCTCAGCCAGCGCCGCGTGCTGGGCGACATCGTCGCGCCAATCGCCGCGGGCCACACCGGCGGCGTAGCGTTGTGAGGGCGTCATTGCATCCATGCTCAGTTGCTGCCGTCGGGCAGCCAGCGCCGCACTTCGTGCTGGATCGCGCCACGCAGGTCGATCAACTTGCGGTGGAAGAAATGCGAGGTATCCGGCATGCGCACCAGCTGCGGTGGATTCGGCAGTGATTCCAGCCACTGGTACACGCCCTGTGCATCCACCACTTCGTCGGCGTCGCCCTGCACTACCAGCCAGTTGGCCGGCGGCTGCACTTCGGAGAAATCCCAGGAGCGGCGGCCAACCGGCGGTGCGATCGAGATCAAGGCCTGCGGCTGCAGCTGTGCGGCGGCGCGCAGCGACACATAGGCGCCGAAGCTGAAACCGGCCAGCCACAATGCGGCATCCGGGCGTTCGCTGCGCACCCAGTTGACCACCGCGCGCAGATCGTCGGCTTCGCCTTCACCATTGTCGTAGGTGCCAACCGAGGCACCGACGCTGCGGAAGTTGAAACGCACGGTGGTGATGCCCAGATCGCGCAGCGCGCGCGAGACCATGGTCACCACTTTGTTGTGCATGCTGCCGCCCTCGATGGACAGCGGGTGGCAGATGACGGCAATGATCGGACGCGCGGCGGTCTCGCCATCAGGCAGGTCGACACCGACTTCCAGCGGACCGGCCGGGCCGTCCAGCATCAGCGTCGCCGATTCGTGGGGAAATGGGAGAGTTTGCATGCGGCCATAATAGCGGCCCCGTCCGGCGGCTTCACGCCTGCCCTTCACAACTGCCCAAATCCATGCATTTCCTTGTCCTGAGTGTGATCTGCAGTGTTCTGGTCTCGGTGCTGCTGAAACTGGCGCCACGCCGCGGCGTTGATATCGCCCAGGCGGTGACCTGGAACTACCTCGCCGCCAGCGTGCTGTCGCTGTTGTTGCTCAAGCCATCGCTGCAGTCACTGCAGAGCGGGCATACGCCGTGGCTGGCGCTGCTTGGCCTTGCCGTGGCCTTGCCTGGCATCTTCCTGGTGCTGGCCCGCGCGGTGCGCGAAGCCGGCATCGTGCGCAGCGACGTGGCCCAGCGCCTGTCCTTGCTGCTGTCACTGGCCGCCGCCTTCCTGCTGTTTGGCGAACAGGCCAATGGCTGGAAGCTGGCCGGTCTGGGATTGGGCTTGCTGGCGATTGTCGGGGTGACCGCGCGCGATGGCGATAGCAAAGAGCGCTCGCGCTCCAGCTGGGCTTGGTTGCTGGGTGTGTGGGCTGGCTTTGCCTTTATCGACATCCTGCTCAAGCAGGTGGCTGCGGCCGGGACGCCGTCCACCGCGGCCCTGCTGGTGAGTTTTGGCATCGCCTTCGTATTGATGCTGGGCTGGCAGTTGCAGCGGCATTTCAATAGAAGCAGCCGGCTGACCATCACCAATCTGGGGTTTGGCCTGCTGCTCGGTCTGCTCAACTTCGGCAATATCCTGTTTTACGTGCGTGCACACCAGGCGTTGCCGCATAGCCCGGCGACGATTTTTGCCGGCATGAATATTGGTGTGGTGTGTCTGGGTGCGCTGGTCGGCGTGCTGGTGTTTGGCGAGAAGACCAGCGTGTGGAACCGGCTTGGCCTGACGCTGGCGGTGGTGGCGATAGCCTTGATTGCGCGCGGGACGTTTTGAGGTTCTCTGCTGGTTTGGAGCAACAGCAAAGGCACCCCTCCCCAACCCTCCCCTCCGCTGCGCGAAAGGGAGGGAGAACAGCACCCCTCCCCGACCCTCCCCTTGCCTGCGGCAAAGGGAGGGAGACAATCCGCCCCCTCCCTTTCGCGTAGCGGAGGGGAGGGTTGGGGAGGGGTGCTCTTAAGCTTCTAGCTTCTAGCTTCTAGCTCTCAGCCTTACGGCTCAAATCCCAGCAACAACGGATCATGGTCCGAGCTGCGCCACGGCCCCGGCACGTTGCGGCCCTGGTAACCCACCTCGTCCGCCTCATCAGCATTGATATGCCACTCGGCCGCGCCCTTCAGCCGCGCGGCCATGCCCGGGCTCAGCAAGGCGTGATCCAGGCGACCGGTCATGCCGTTGTAGACGTAGCTGTAGGGCTGCTGCACGCCAGCCACCTTGAACGCGTCCTGCCAACCATCGGCATTCAAGGTGCGGATCGGGTCTTCCATCGCATAGGCGTTGAAATCGCCCAGCAGCACCGCGTCACGGCTACCGGTGCCGGTGGGATCGCCCTGCAACCAGCTGTGCAGCAGCTTGGCTGATTCCACGCGGGTGGCGTTCCAGCAGCCCTGGCCATCGTTCTGATCAGCATCGGTACCGCTGGCTTCCGAGCAGCCCTTGGACTTGAAGTGGTTGGCCACCACCACGAACGGGCTGCCCTTGCGGCCCATGCGGAAGGCCTGCGCCAGCGGCACGCGGCTGCGTTCGCCAAACGGCTCGCGCTCCAGCACCGCCGGCTTGCCGACCGGGCTCACCTTTGAAGCGCGGTAGATGATGCCTACGCGGATCGGGTTGTCGCCCGGGCCCTTGCCGGCATCGACGAAGCGCCAGTCGCCATCCTTGCCCTGCGCGGCATTGAGCGCGCGCACCAGCTGATCGATCGCCGAGCCCGGGCCGTAGCCATCGTTCTCCAGCTCCATCAGCGCGGCAACGTCGGCATTGAGGCTGCCGATGGTGGTGATCAGCTTGGCCTGCTGTGCGGCCTGCTGCTCGGCGGTCTTGGCGCCACGCAGGGTCGGATAGCCGCCGCCCTTGCCGTCGCCATTGAAGTAGTTCTCCAGATTGAACGCTGCGATGCGCAGGCCGCCAGCCACCGTGGGTGGCTGCTGCGGACGCTCGGCGTCCACCACGACCGGAGCGGTCAGCTGCAGCCGATAGCCGCCATCGAAACGCTGGTCGACGATGCCTTGCACGTCACGCAGCTGTGCGCCGCTGCGCAGCAGCTGGTCGGGCAACAGATAGGAGACCGCACCCGGATCGCGCTTGCCGCTGGCATCGTCCAGACGCAGGCGACGGCGGTTGTTGTCGGCTATCACCGCCGCCTGTTCGGGGCTGCCGGCAGCGGCCACTTCGCTGGGCTGCCACAGGCGGCCGCCGAAGGCAGCGGTCAGTTCGCCATAGCGTGAGAGCTGGTCCTGGCCAGCCACGGTCAGGCCGGTCGGAATGCGCACCTGCATGCCCTCCAATGCCTCCCAGTTGGCGGGGACATCGGTCAACACCAGCGCTGCCGGCAGCGGTCGCGCTGCCGCCGGGCTGATGGTCTGCGCCTGCAGCGTGGTCAGGCCCTGCTCGCTCTTGCCAGCGGCCTGCTCTTCGACGGTGCCGGTAATGCGCAGCCACTGGCCGACCTGCACGGCCTGCTCCTTGGGCAGGCGCACGAACAAGGCATCAGAGGTAGTGGCATCGCCATCACCAGCGTCCTGCACGAAGATGCCGCCCAGGCCATCGCGCATATCAGCGGTCACCGCGCCCTCGATGGTGACGGTCTTGCCCGCATACGGGCTGTGATCGGTCGTGCCCTGCACGCTGCCGATCGGCAGTACGACAGGCTTGGAGGGGGCAGCCAGCGCCGCGCCGGAACAGGCGGCAGCCAAGGCCAGGGCAAGCAAGCTAGGGGAACAACGCATGGACGCACTCCGGGGAAGACGAAAACACAAAGCGCCGCCCTGGTGGGGCGGCGCTGGCTATTCTGCAGCAATCGGGTCTATTGCCAGCTGCGTGAGTCTGGCGGCTTTCTATTTCAGATTGGCCAGCATCCAGTCCACGGTGGCGTGGATCTGCTCTTCGCTGAGCCCGGCATTGCCACCCTTGGGCGGCATGATGCCGCCGTCCGGGCCGGTATAGCCCTCGATGGCGTGCTTGTAGAGGGTGTCCTTGCCCTGCGCCAGGCGCTTGTCCCAGTGACTGTGGTCCAGGGTCGGCGCCTTGCCCACGCCAGTGGTATGGCAGGCCGTGCACAGGCTGTCGAAGATGGTCTTGCCGTCCAGGGTGCCACCGTAGGCCCCACTGGCGGCTGCAGCGGCGGCGGCCGCAGCGGAAGCGGCGGCCTGCGCCGACGCACCGGTGGCGCCGGCATACACCGCACCGATGGGCGCAATGCGTTCCTCGATGCGTTTGGTCGCGGTCGGCGACACTTCTTTTGGAATGACGTGCTGCAGGTAGGACGCGAAGATGATCAAGCCAATCGTGATGACGGCCAGGATGGCGATCACGATGGAAAAGCGTTTCAGGAACTCAAGGTCGTAATTCCGCACGTCTCATCACCCCGGGCGAGTTGTCGGTGGACCAGCAGCTGCTGGGCGAGTATAGACCAGCGTCTGCCCGCTCCCGCAATGCCCATGAACACGCGAACAAGTGCGGCATTGCAGCATCCCGCGATGGTTACAGCACTCAATGCGGCAGCGATGCACCCGCCGCGCGCAGGCACAGCGCACTGATCGCGTTGACCAGATGCTCGCCATCGCGCAGGCCGTCGCGGCTGGGTGCTGTCGGCCCGACCAGGGCTTCGGTGAAGGCACCGACGATGCAGGCTGCGCTGATCTCCAGATCCTGCGCCGGCAGTTCCCCTGCGCGCACGCCGTCTTCGAGGATGCGCTTGAACACATCACCGAACAGACGCCGGCAGCGGATGCGCTCGGCTTCCACTTCCGGGTCGACCGGCTCGGCGATGAAGGCATAGGCCAAACCAGGCCCGGCCATGGCGCGGCGCACGAACGAGGCCACCGCCAGCTGCAGCCGCTGCGCTGCCGGCAAGGGCTGATCGGCAATGGCGGCGAGGATCTCCAGCTCATGCTCGACGGCGAAGGTCAGCACTTCCACGAACAGTTCGGCCTTGGACGGAAAGTGCCGGTAGATCAGCCCGGTCGACACCCCCGCTTCGGCCGCCACGGCGGTGATCGGGGCATTGCGATAGCCGCCGGCGGCAACCAGCCGACGGGCCGCCACCAGAATCCGCTCGCGGTTGCCCGCCAGCCGTTTTTCCATCAATTCCGAACGCTTGTAAGCCATTTGTTGATTCTATGTTCAATTTTTGAATTTGTATTCACTTTTTACCCGGGAGCCGCTAGGCTGCGCGCAAACGCCCGTGCCGACGGCCTCCCCGTCCTCCCAACCCGGTGCGCCCCTTATCGCCACGCAGTACCGGAGCCAGCCATGCACGTCCCCACCCTGAATTTTGATCTGGGCGAAGAAATCGACATGCTGCGCGAAAGCGTGGCGCAGTTTGCCGCCGCACACATCGCGCCACTGGCCGCCGAAGCCGACGCCAGCAACCACTTCCCGAATCAGCTCTGGCGCCAGCTTGGCGAACAAGGCCTGCTGGGCATGACCGTGGAAGAAGAATACGGCGGCAGCGGCATGGGTTACCTGGCGCATGTGGTGGCGATGGAGGAAATCTCACGTGCCTCCGGCGGCATCGGCCTGTCCTATGGTGCGCATTCCAACCTGTGCCTCAACCAGCTGCGCAAGAACGCCAGCGAAGCACAGAAGCATAAGTACCTCCCCAAGCTGTGCAGCGGCGAACACGTCGGCGCGCTGGCGATGAGCGAGCCGGGTGCCGGTTCGGACGTGGTGTCGATGAAGCTGCGCGCCGAGCTGCGCGGTGACCACTACGTGCTCAACGGCAACAAGATGTGGATCACTAATGGTCCCGATGCTGATGTGCTGGTCGTCTATGCCAAGACCGACCCGGAAGCGGGTTCGCGCGGCATCACCGCCTTCATCATCGAGAAGGGCATGAAGGGCTTCTCCACCGCGCAGAAGCTGGACAAGCTGGGCATGCGTTCGTCCAACACCTGCGAGCTGGTGTTCCAGGACTGCGAAGTGCCGGTCGAGAACGTGCTGGGCAGCGTGGGCGGCGGGGTCAAGGTGTTGATGTCCGGCCTGGACTACGAGCGCGTGGTGTTGTCGGGCGGCCCGCTGGGCTTGATGTCCGCGGCGCTGGATGTGGTGTTGCCCTATGTGCATGAACGCAAACAGTTTGGCGAAGCGATCGGCAGCTTCCAGCTGATCCAGGCCAAGCTGGCCGACATGTACGTCGGCCTCAATGCCTGCCGCGCCTACGTGTATGCGGTGGCCAAGGCCTGCGACCAGGGCCGCACCACCCGCCAGGACGCGGCCGGCGCGATCCTGTATTCGGCTGAGAAGGCAACCTGGGCAGCAGGTGAAGCGATCCAGATCCTCGGCGGTAACGGTTATATCAACGAGTACCCGGCCGGGCGCTTGTGGCGTGATGCCAAGTTGTATGAGATTGGTGCGGGTACTTCCGAGATCCGCCGAATGTTGATTGGGCGGGAATTGTTCCAGAAGACCGCGTGAAACCGCTTTTGCCCCTCTCCCTCCGGGAGAGGGGTTGGGGTGAGGGGCGGCAGCAAAGCCACTGCGGGAACAGATAGTTGCAGGCTACATGCCTACCCTCATCCGCCCCTTCGGGGCACCTTCTCCCGAAGGGAGAAGGAAGATAAAAATCCAGGACCTCGGCCATGACCGTACTCACCTCCCAGCTGCAACCCGGCAGTGACAGCTTCGAAGCCAACCGCGCCGCGATGCAGGCCCAGGTCGACGATCTGCGCGCAACGCTCGCAGCCACCGCACGCGGCGGCAGCGACGCGGCCCGTGCCAAACACAGTGCGCGCGGCAAGCTGCTGGTGCGCGAACGCATCGATGCCCTGCTCGATCCCGGCAGCCCGTTTCTGGAAGTGGCGCCGCTGGCCGCGCACGGCATGTATGCCGATCCGGTGCCCGGCGCTGGCATGGTCGCCGGCATCGGCCGCGTATCCGGGGTGGAATGCCTGATCGTTGCCAACGATGCCACGGTCAAGGGCGGTACCTACTACCCGGTGACGGTGAAGAAGCATCTGCGTGCGCAGGAAATCGCCCAGCAGAACCGCCTGCCCTGCATCTACCTGGTCGACTCCGGTGGCGCCTTCCTGCCCTTGCAGGATGAAGTCTTCCCCGACCGCGATCATTTCGGCCGCATTTTCTACAACCAGGCCAACCTGTCGGCGCAGGGCATTCCACAGATCGCCTGCGTGATGGGCAGCTGCACGGCGGGCGGTGCCTATGTGCCGGCGATGAGCGATGAGACCGTCATCGTCAAGGAACAGGGCACCATCTTCCTCGGCGGCCCGCCGCTGGTGAAGGCCGCCACCGGCGAAGTGGTCAGCGCCGAAGAACTCGGCGGTGCCGACGTGCATACGCGCATCTCCGGTGTTGCCGACCATATGGCCGACAACGATCTGCAGGCGCTGGCACGGGTGCGTTCGATCATCGCCAACTTGAACTGGCGCAAGCCGGACGCAGGCGTTGCGCTGCAGGCCAGCGAGGCACCGCTGTTCGACGCGCGGGAACTGTACGGCGTGATTCCCAGCGACACCCGTAAGCCCTATGACGTGCGCGAGGTGATCGCTCGCATCGTCGACGGCTCGCGTTTCGATGAGTTCAAGCCACGCTATGGCAACACGCTGGTCACCGGTTTCGCGCATGTGCACGGCCACCCGGTCGGCATCATCGCCAACAACGGCATCCTGTTCTCGGAGTCCGCGCTGAAGGGCGCGCACTTCATCGAGCTGTGCTGCCAGCGCAATATCCCGCTGTTGTTCCTGCAGAACATCACCGGCTTCATGGTCGGACGCAAGTACGAGCATGGCGGTATCGCCAAGGACGGTGCGAAGCTCGTCATGGCGGTGGCCAATGCGCGCGTGCCGAAGTACACGGTGGTGATCGGCGGTTCGTTCGGTGCCGGCAACTACGGCATGTGTGGCCGCGCCTATTCGCCCAACTTCCTGTGGATGTGGCCCAATGCACGCATCGGGGTGATGGGCGGTGAGCAGGCGGCCAGTGTGTTGGCCACAGTCAAGCGCGACGGCATCGAGGCCAAGGGTGGTGCGTGGTCGGCCGAGGAAGAAGACACGTTCAAGCAGCCGATCCGTGACCAATTCGAGCAGCAGGGGCATCCGTACTACGCCAGTGCGCGCTTGTGGGATGACGGGGTGATTGATCCGGCGGATACGCGCCGCATCCTTGGCCTGGCGCTGAGCGCCAGCCTCAACGCAGCCCCGCAGGAAACGCGCTTCGGCGTGTTCCGCATGTAACGGCGAACGGAGACCGTCCATGTTCAACAAGATCCTGATCGCCAATCGCGGCGAAATCGCATGCCGCGTCATTGCTACCTGCCGTCGTCTGGGCATCGCCACCGTGGCGGTGTACTCGGATGCCGATCGCAATGCGCGGCATGTGCGTCTGGCTGACGAGGCCGTCCATATCGGTGCCGCGCCGGCTGCCGAGAGTTATCTGCGCGCCGAGGTCATTCTCGATGCTGCGCGGCGCAGCGGTGCGCAGGCGATTCATCCGGGTTACGGCTTTCTCTCCGAGAACGCGGGCTTCGCGCGCGCCTGTGATGCTGCTGGCATCGTTTTCATCGGGCCGCCGGCCAGCGCCATCGATGCGATGGGCGACAAGAGCTCGGCCAAGGCGTTGATGCAGACTGCCAACGTGCCGCTTACGCCGGGCTATCACGGTGAACGGCAGGAGCCGGAGTTCCTGCGCGCGCAGGCCGATGCTATTGGCTATCCGGTGCTGATCAAGGCCAGCGCCGGTGGTGGTGGCAAGGGCATGCGCAAGGTCGAGGCCAGTGCCGACTTTGAAGCCGCGCTAGCCAGCTGCCAGCGCGAAGCGCAGGCTTCGTTCGGCAATGCACATGTGCTGGTGGAGAAGTACGTCGAGCGCCCGCGCCATATCGAGATCCAGGTGTTCGGTGACAGCCATGGCAACGTGGTCTATCTGTTCGAACGCGACTGCTCGGTGCAACGCCGCCACCAGAAGGTGCTGGAAGAAGCACCCGCGCCCGGCATGACCGCCGAACGCCGTGCCGCGATGGGCAAGGCGGCTACCGATGCCGCACGTGCGGTCGGTTACGTCGGCGCGGGCACGGTGGAGTTCATCGCTGGGCCGGATGGCGATTTCTATTTCATGGAAATGAACACCCGTCTGCAGGTCGAGCACCCGGTCACCGAGTTGATCACCGGCACCGATCTGGTCGAGTGGCAGCTACGCGTGGCCGCAGGTCAGCCGCTGCCGAAGACGCAGGAACAACTGCAGATCCACGGCCACGCCATCGAGGCACGGCTATACGCCGAAGACGCCGACCGTGGCTTCCTGCCTTCCACTGGCACCCTGCGCCACCTGCGCCTGCCGCAACCCAGCGCCAATGCGCGGGTGGACGCCGGTGTTGAACAAGGCGACGCGATCACCCCGTATTACGACCCGATGATCGCCAAGCTGATCGTCTGGGACGTGGACCGTGCCAGCGCCCTGCAGCGCATGCAGCAGGCCTTGGCGCAGTGCCAGGTCGTCGGCGTGACCACCAATGCCGCCTTCCTGCGCCGGCTGGTGCTGACCGACTCGTTCCGCAATGCCAATCTGGACACGGCGCTGATCGAGCGCGAGCGTCAGGCGTTGGATATCCACCACGTTGCTGCCAGTGACGATGACTGGGCACTGGCCGCCGTGCTTGCGGTAGCCAACGATGAACCTCAAGGCAGCGACACATCACCGTGGGCAATCGCAGACAGCTGGCGCCTTGCTGGTCCCGCCGCACGCTTGGTGACGCTGGAACACCTGGATCAGCGCAAGCAGCTGCAGGTGCGCGACAGCGCCAACGGCTGGCAGGTGCAGGTCGGCGACGCATCAATCAGCGTGACCGGAAAAACCGACAGCACTGGCTACGCGCTGCAGCTGGGTGAACGCCTGCAGCGCGGCCGGGCAATCCGCGAAGGCAACATGCTGTACGTCTTCGGCAACGAACAGCAGCAACGCTTCAACATCCACGACCCGGTCGCCGAAGCCGATAACAGCGCCGACCACGGCGGCAGCCTGCTGGCACCGATGCCCGGCCGCGTCGTCACCTTGCTTGTGCAACCTGGCACCACCGTCAGCCGCGGTACGCCGCTACTGGTGATGGAAGCGATGAAGATGGAGCACACCCTGCAGGCGCCGGCCGACGGCATCGTGCATGGCTTCCGCGCCAAGGCCGGTGACCAGGTGGCCGATGGCGCGGTGCTGGTGGATTTCGAGGCGGGCTGATTGCCCGCCACCGTCGCGCAAAGGGACTGGCGATCAACCAGTAGACACCCGCTGCCAGATCCGGCCTGCAGGGTCCAACTCTTCCTCGCGCATGACCTCGGAACGCCAGCCGAACCCACAAACGGCTATCGCTCCATCAACCATTGGATCCAAGAGCAACAATCGTTCCAACTCCTTCTCATTGATGGCGGCAGTAACGAATGCTCCTAGACCCCGTTTCGTGGCGGCAACGTACAGAGCCTGAGACACGTGACCAGCGTCGAGGGTCACGGCTCGGTAAGCCTTGGTGTGACGCCTGTATTTCCAGAAGCTGCGCTGGAATCGACAGACAAGGGCAATGATCACCTGGGCACCTGCGAACCAATGCTGGCCGGCCAACAGCTGGAGCGAGAACTCATCAAGGCTGCCGGGTTGATCTGCAACCCGAGCCAGCTCATGCGCGACAGAATGATAGTGATACACGCCCGGTGGCAGACCTTCTACGTTCTGAGCAACGATGTAAGCCTCCAGCGGGTGCAAGCCACCACCTGAAGGTACATTTTTCTTGAGAAATCTGACACCTGGCTCACTCTCGATCGTTGCTTGCGCCATCAAGACGTCCTGCAATATTGCCGCCATGTCAGAAAACGCAACCGACTTCCTCGGATCATAATTTCTGCATGTCACGCGACGGGCAAGAGAATCATCATCCGCACCCTCACTTGAACGCGGCAACGCAATTGAATTGGCATGGCGTGGAGGAGCCTCGGGCGGAGGGTGACCAAAACGGGAAACCAGCGCTTGTGCAGTCGTCATTCCTCTCTGCTCCATTTCGCCAACACTGTCGACTGAATCCCAGCGCGAGTGCCGGTGGTAGATCGCAGAAAGCGGCCACCAGTTTCCAGATCTAACCTGCTGGTCAGCTTGCGCTTGCGATGAGGCTACGTCGCCCTCCAGCAATAGCAAACCATGATTCACCAAGACCATCGCGCGAGCACGCATCTCACTTTCTATGGGCATGGGCTGCCATTGTTCCGCGCTGCTGCTAAGCAGCAGCGCGCACGTATCGATATCCAAGGTGCAAACGGCATCATTGTGCGCGGAATAAACGCGAATTCGCTGCACGTTCTGCAGTCCGAGCTCCCCAGAGAGCAACGCCTGCAAGGACACCACCGACTGATCCTCTGGAGAGACAAATACTGCATGGCATCGCCGATACCTCATCTGGTTCCGCACCTATTTTTAAGTGCTCACAACCTACCAGACACCAACAAGAATAGATCCTGTTCGGCACCATGCATCCGCAGACGTATGGACTCCGGCACTTCGGCCCAAAAGACACTTTTTCCATGCTCGTAAGAGACGCTCAACTGAGTCCTTCACGTGGCACGCTACGCTATCAACGCCCCGGATCCATAGCCAGGTGAAATAATCGTATATAAAGGACACATGCCTCAGGCGGAGACGACCTTTAGTCTGCATTGCCCGGGAGGTAACGCTGCTATAACAGAGACAAGCAAATCGCCACAGCGGCTTCATGAGTACCATTATTTCCATTCAAGGAATGATCGATGAGCACTGAAAAGAGCCCTCTCTCCACCGACGACGCGGTAAAGCTATTGGATTTGCTTTGCACCGACGATGTCTTTCGCCAAGAGTTTTCTTCCAACCCTGCAACGGCCATGCAACGGATCAGCCCGGAGGCGGCCTACTCGTGCAGAGCTTGCGCATTCATTGGCACTTTGGCCAGCAAGAGTGATTTTGAGCGCGTCCGGAATTCGCTTTTGGATCAGCTCGAAGCCGTTCCAGCTTTTCGCAATCCACACTCCTTCGCCCTGGGACAAGGCGAAGAATTGATGCAACTCAGAAGCAGCTCCCTGAGCCAGCCCCACTCACAACGAACCCATAGCGTCACTTGAATATTCGCAAGGTTTCTTCCTCACGCATGGTATCTGTACAACGCAATCGCCAAGCCGCAGAAGATCTCAGTTTTCCGTATAGCTTTCCATGGGTAAAGGCCGGCAAATTCGCTCACAGAAGGATGGCGAAACCCTGCCTCTTCTACCTGGAGCGCCAATTGGTAGACGGAAAAACATGGCGAAAAAAACACGTCCGTTGTCGCCACAGCATCATCCTAATGCTGCCATCGACAACACATCTCGTATGTCAGAAATAACTGATGGAGCAACTGATATGGAAATGAAAAAGCCTCTGTCCGCCCAGGACGCACTGAAGCTTCTCGATCTACTTTGTACCGATGATGATTTTCGATCTGCTTTCGCAGCATCGCCTTCCATAGCGATGAAGTCCATCAGCGACGAGGCCGCAGCGTCGTGCAGCACCTGCGCACTTCTATCGCCACTGGCCAGCAAACAGGAATTCCAAAAATCGTCACAAGCATTGCTTGCTCATCTGCAGGCTCATGCGTCGTTCTACGTTCCCCATTGTTTTTCCGCCAACGAAGTCGCCTCCTCATTGCGTTCGTACGCGACCGACAGCTCCAACAAAAAACTCAATCCCAGCTGGCACGCAATTGGCCCTGCATGATCTATTGCGCCACAGTACGCAATGCACCAGAAGCACGGGGAGAGAAAACCCCATGCTTCTGGATGCAGTGGTTTCATCTCCATTTTCACTCAAGCAGATTGACTCTCGGAACGTTTTCGTTGGAATCTGAGTGCGGGAACATGCGTCAACTCAATAAATGAACAACTACGCCATCGGCACCCTCACTTCCACACCTGCCCAACAGGGTCCAACTCAACGTTTTTCATCTCGGCGGAGCGCCAGCCAAAACCACAGACGGCCAATACGCCGTAGTCCATTGGGTCCAAGCCCAACACCTTTTCCATCTCGACCTCGTTGACGGCCGCGGTTACAAACGCACCAAGCCCCCGCGCAGTAGCTGCCGTGTAGATTGCCTGCGAGACATGGCCGGCATCCAGCACAACCACCCGATAGGCCTTCATGTGCTTGCGGTACTTCCAGAAATTCCGCTGAAATCGGCAAACGAGCGCCACCATGACCGGGGCATCTGCAAACCAATGCTGGCCAGCCACGAGTCGTTGTGAAAATCCATAAAGGTCATCTGGCTGCCCCGGCACAAGCGCCAACTCATGCGCCACCGCATGATAGTGATAGATCCCTGGTGCCAGACCTTCGACATCGCGGGCGATGATGTAAGCCTCCAAGGGATGCAAGCCCCCACCTGAAGGAACATTCTTTTTCAGGAACCGAGCTTCATGCCCGCTTTCAACCACCGCCTGGGCCATCAGTACGCCCTGCAGCATTTCAGCGAGCGAACTCAAAGAGAGCGCACGCGAACGGTCGAAGTTCCTGCAGGTAACCCGCTGCACGGGCAACATACACGTAGCATCATCGCTCAGGCGCGGTAGTGCGACGGCTCCAGGTTGCCTGCACGGCGCCTCTGGCGGTGGTGCGCCAAGCTTACGCACAAGATCCTGCGCGGTAAGCATCTGATTGCTTTCCATCTCACTGACGCTATCTATTCCATCCCACCTGGAGTGCCGGTAGTGAATGGCTGATAGCGGCCACCAATGGTTGTTGCGGATGTGACGGTCGGACTCGACTGCGCGACCGCCAGATTCTTCGTCCAATACCAACAACCCGAGCTCAACCAACTGCGTCACCAGTGCGTGGCCCTCCGGATCTTCCGGCATTGGCACCCATTCCTCAGCACTACTCTCAAGCAGCAACATGCATGCTGGCAGCTCCAACGTGCATATCACATCCAGATGTGCGGCATAGATACGAATACGGCGCTCGTACTCGATACCATCGCCTCCGGATATCAGCGAATCCAGTGAGAACACAGTCTGCTCTTCCGGAAGAACAGCGACTGCGTGACAACGACGATACTTCATTGAATACCTTCTTCTGCTTCTTGCGTATTGCACAACTTCAGCAATCGGAGCATCTCCGCTCGCCAACTCCAAGCCTGATGGAGAACGCGGCATTCCGTCAGCTATTGCGACAGAGCAAACAACATCGGGATACGCCCATGGTGCCGCCGCCCGAAGTCAGGCAGCAACTGCAAGGTTTCGTTCAAGCGCTGTATCAACGAAACAGAACGGGACCGAAAAAACACTGCTTGACGTCAGAGAGTCAATAACGCGCTCTCTGGTACACGAAAGCAATTCAATGGAGGCGAGTTTTCCCGGCATTGAACACCGGCTTGCTGCGGCGGCAGCCTCTGGACTTATCCGCAGCATGGCTTCCGACGGGCAACGCTCGAAAATATCGCGAAACCCCTCATCTGACGTCAACAGATCCATCAGCTTCCTCGCGTCAGCCAAGCTAAGCGGGGACTTTTCAATCACGACCGGATGTATGCTCATTTTTAACTCCTTTTGCCCTGGATGGATCGCCAAATCATTCAACTCGCATGGATCAGCCACTGACAATGCGTGATATGCGCACGAACATGGACAACAAGCTGATTTGACTCGATTGCCCGGATTCCGCCTAAAGTTGGCGTCCAGTCTGCCGCTACCAATCCATTGTAAATGTAAACCCGCTGTCGTCCTTCTTTGTTATCTCACCATCAACCAAGGTCGCTCCATGACTTCCAATGAAAAGAGTCCGCTCTCACACCTCGACGCGATAAAGCTCCTGGACTTGTTGATCAACGACGAAGGTTTTCGTTGGCAGTTCGAACAGGATCCTGCAACCGCGCTACTTGAAGTCAGTGCTGAGGCTGCCGAGGCCGGAAAACTGTGCAAAGTACCTGGCCGCCTGGCATCGGCGGAAAAGCTTGCCTCGACAAAACTCCTTATTGCATCGGAGCTAACCGAGCGCGGACTGTTCTACCAACCCTACATGTTTGCGGCAGAGCCGAAATCACCGCAGACCTGATTTTACCGGCGCTGGTCGCAGGCATCCTGCGGCCAACGGCGTTCCAAGACTGTCCCTGACGTTCAGGGCCTGCAGTGGCGCCGATCCGATCCACTCGGCATAAGCGCGTCCGCGATGTTTTTGCATCCAGGATGCTTCACGCTGTTGCCCATCCTTGTCTCCTGCATCGGCATACGCCTGAGCCAGCAAACTGTGCACCTGGAACAACTCTTCGCCATTGACCAAGGGCTGGAGCCGCGCGACAGCCCCTGCCGCGTCACCAGACATCCTCAGCTGATTGATTTCGACCAGGTCAATCATTCGAAGCGCTGATAAATCATTGGACTCTCGGGCAGCCCGCTTCAGCAGTGACAGCCTCTCCGTGACATTGATACCACTGCCCATCCGCTGGGCCGCGTAGATTGCTGCACCAGCAAGAAAGCGCCGTCCAGCAGCATCTCCGACATCCACATCACCACGGCCGTCCGCGACGCGATCAAGTATTCGTCCAACTTCACGATTTGAGGCACAACTGCCTGCTGCAGCCTTGGTCACCAAATCGGCAACATGCATGAAGTCACACATGAATGACGATCCTGGACAAGCAGCCGCTGCCGCTTCCGAAACGGACAACGCATCTGTATTCTTTCCTTGGTCCAACGCCAGTGCAGCCGCATCCAACTTGAGCCCAGGATCCCCGGGTGGGAGCAACCTCAGCATCTCGTGCGCCCCATTTTTGTCTCCGCTGGCCGCCATCGCAGTCACCAGATAGCGACTCATGCCAGCAGCTGGAAGCGCATCCGGGTCGCGTAGCAGCAGCAACGCCGGATCGATCTGGTCCTGTGCCAAACGGATTCGGCCCAACAACCGCAGAACGCCCCCCCGCTGTCCGCTTTGAGGAATATCGGCCCTGGAGGCGAACTTCGCAGCTTCGTTATAGCGCCCCAACAAAAGCGCCGCAGCCGCTGCGTTGACATTGGCACCCTGATGATCCGGATACAGCTCAGCCAGTACTGCCCATGCCTGGAACGCCTCAACACCACTTCCCGAAAGCAGGTCAGCGCTCCAGGCATCCATATAGAGCGCCTCACGCGTCGTCAAACGACTACGAGACTCCGCCGCCGCCTCAAGCTCCTGCCGTGCCTCTTCGTATCTGCCGAGGTTGACCAACGCACGCATCTTGCCAAGACGCGCCATGGCAAAGCCACTATCGACGCGCGTCGCCACATCAAAATATTGAATTGATTTTTCTGCTTCGCCGCTTGCATACGCCGCTTGCGCGGCGGCATAGGCATGCAGTGCGTCAAGATTGGCGGTAGCTACCTTTGGCAGCGGAGCCGAGGACTTTTCCACGTCGGCAAGCGCCTCACCCAAGCGACCACGCAGTTGCCCGATGACATCATCCATCGATTGCAGCACCGTGGAGGTTCCAATGCCGCTGGAATGCACCGTATAGACGACCCTGCCGGACTCGGGTTCAACCACATCCACCGATATCTGCAGCTTTCCACCTGACTCGCGCACCACGGGTATCAGCACTGCACGCGCACCCTCACGCACCGCAATGCCAGATGCCGTCGCTCGATCAATAGCGCTACCCTCGGGCAACAGCATCCGGGTCAAGGTATCGCGCGCCTTGAGCTCGCTCAGGATGTTCACATAGCGCGATTGCTCCAAGCCGATGCGGAACGCACGATTCAAACCGTCCCCCAGAAGCTGATTATCGGTCAGATTGTTGACGTCCCCTATCACCACCCAATCCCGCTCGGCAAAAGCGATGGCTGGCTCGGGGCGCACCAATACCCACGCGACTGCGCCCACAGCCACCACCAGCAACAACTCAGCAACCAGCGCCGCCGGCCGCCGCCATAACGGCAGTCGACGCCACGCTTTGTTGGAGCGTGCCGGCATACGCAGCGGCGCGCTGCCCGCTGCGCCTACCTCAAACACTTCCTGCGGTGTCGGCAAGCCCTTGAAGTACCAGCGACCGTGCGACTTCCATTGCAGGCTCGCGCCGCGCTCGCCCAGCTCACTTTGGCTTGGACGCAACAGCGCTTCGGCCACTGATGACAGCAGGATCTGATTCGGTCGCGCCAACGCCATCAAGCGGGCCGCGGTGGGCTTGGCCACGCCTTCCACATCC
Organism: Stenotrophomonas sp. STEN021; assembly: GCF_056760175.1. Classification (NCBI taxonomy): domain Bacteria; kingdom Pseudomonadati; phylum Pseudomonadota; class Gammaproteobacteria; order Lysobacterales; family Lysobacteraceae; genus Stenotrophomonas; species Stenotrophomonas sp. STEN021. Next base: position 20,008 of record NZ_JBRREH010000049.1, read on the forward strand.
ACTGGCTTGGCGCCGGCAGCAACCGCGTCCTCATCGTTGCGCCAGAACAGCACATCGCCCACATGGATGCCGATCCGCGCCTGCAGCGGCAGCTTGCGCTGCTTGCCGATCTCGGCCAGCGCATCCAGGTAATCCAAGGCAAAACCCAGACCCTGGGTGGGCACGTCGAACAGCAGGAACATGCCGTCGGAGCGATCGATCAGACGGCCCTTCCAGCGCTGCAGCAGTTGTAGTGCACGCACGTCCAGGGCACGGAACAACTCGGCGGCAGCCGCATCGCCAATCCGTGCCGTCAATGCCACCGAATCACAAAGATCGGTCAGCACCAGCGTCTTGAGCTGGCGATCGGACGAGAGCGCGTCAGTCTCGCTGGTCATGACCTACGCCAGGCGAACCGCGGGTACCGGACTGCTCCAGGAACCACTGCGCGCGATTACCCCCTTCGCGCTTTGCCAGATACAGCGCTTGATCAGCGCGCGAATAGGCGTCGTTCCAATGGTGCCCCTCATCGATCAATACCATGCCTACACTCAGCGAGCAGGCACCGACCGCCGCGCCGGGATAGGCGATCAGATGGCGCACGGCTTCCAGCACGAACTCGGCGGTACGCGGCAAGCTCTGCGCATCAGCTTTCATGAACAGTACGCAGAACTCATCGCCACCCAGACGGCAGGCGATATCGTCCTTGCCAGTCACCGAGGCAAGAATGCGACCGAAGCACTGCAACGCATGATCACCGGCAAGATGACCGTAAGAGTCGTTCAGACCTTTGAAGTCATCGCAATCGAGAAGCAGCAGTCCCTGCGGCCGATGACCGGAGCGATGCGACTTCTGTAAATAGGCAGTCAGCGCACGGCGGTTGCTGAGCCCGGTCAGGTCATCGCTGTAGACCAGCTCGCGGGTGTGGTGCAGCTCATGGTTGGCGCTGTAAAGATTGCCCAGCGCAGTCTCCAATTCATGATTGCGACGGCTGAGCTGGGCGATCAGGCGCTGTTCGCTGGACACCACCCGCGACAGGGTGCGGCGCAGGAAAAACACCACCATCGCCGGATCCTGATCGATCAGTCGGTGGAAGTTGGCATGGGTGATTTCCAGCAGCACGCTGTCGCAATTGGCGCGCGCATCGCAGGAACGCGGATGGCGCTCGATCAGCAGGCCAAGCTCGCCAAAGAAGTCATTGCTGCCCATGGGCTTGGGCGCCAGGCCGGCACCGAAGTCCAGGCTGATGGTGCCGCTGACAATGATGAACATCGAGCTGCCCAGGTCGCCACGGCGGAACAGCACCTGGTCGGCCTGCAGTGTGCGGCGCACGCCGTACTGGGCAAACAGTGCAAATTCCACCGGTGACAATTGCGCACGCAGCACCGCACCTCCCGCCGACGTAGCGACGGAAAGCTCAGACTCCAGCGCCAAACCCCCTGTTCCCATGCCGCTCATTCCATGCCTCATGGACTGCTCGCCCATGTGAGACGAGTAATCTCGCGAGCCTATCACCAAAATTATCGGTTTTGTGATCCCCCACACCGTTTGGTGCTCGATCATGCCCAAAAAAACAAGGGGCTCGTAAGAGCCCCTTGGAACCGACCTGGCCAGCACCCTCAGGCAGCTACTTCAGCCTGAAACTGCTCCTCCTCGGTGGAGCCGGTCAGCGCGGTCACGCTGGAGGCGCCCCCCTGGATCACCGTGGTCACATCGTCGAAGTAGCCGGCACCCACTTCCTGCTGGTGCGAGACGAAGGTGTAGCCCTTGTCGCGGGCGGCGAATTCCGGTTCCTGCACCTGCTCCACGTAGTGGCGCATGCCCTCGCCCCGCGCGTAGTCGTGGGCGAACTTGAAGGTGTTGAACCAGTTGATGTGGATGCCGGCCAGGGTGATGAACTGGTACTTGTAGCCCAACGCGGCCAGCTCGTCCTGGAACTTCGCAATGGTCTTGTCGTCCAGGTTCTTCTTCCAGTTGAAGGAAGGCGAGCAGTTGTAGGACAGCAGCTTGCCGGGGCTGGCGGCATGCACGGCCTGGGCGAACTCGCGGGCGAAGCCCAGGTCCGGGGTGCCGGTCTCGCACCACACCAGGTCGGCGTGCGGGGCATAGGCGACGCCGCGGCTGATCGCTTGTTCCAGGCCATTCTTGACCTTGTAGAAGCCCTCGCTGGTGCGCTGGCCGGTGATGAACGGCGCGTCGTTCGGGTCGAAGTCGCTGGTCAGCAGATTGGCGGCTTCGGCGTCGGTACGGGCCAGCACGATGGTCGGCACGCCCAGCACATCGGCGGCCAGGCGCGCGGCCGACAGCTTCTGGATCGCCTCCTGGGTCGGCACCAGTACCTTGCCGCCCATGTGGCCACACTTCTTCACCGCCGCCAGCTGATCCTCGAAGTGCACCGCTGCGGCGCCGGCGACGATCATGTTCTTCATCAACTCGTAGGCGTTCAACACGCCGCCGAAGCCGGCCTCGCCGTCGGCGACGATGGGCAGGAAGAAGTCGATTGCATCCTCGGCCTTGAGCTTGCCGTCGATGATGTTCTTCCACTGGATCTCATCGGCGCGCTGGAAGGTGTTGTTGATGCGACGAACCATGGTCGGCACCGAATCGTAGGCGTACAGCGACTGATCCGGGTACATGGTTTCAGAGGTATTGCCGTCGGCAGCCACCTGCCAGCCGGACAGGTACACCGCTTCCAGCCCGGCCTTGGCCTGCTGCATGGCCTGGCCGGCGCTGATCGCACCGAATGCGTTGACGTAGCCCTTCTTCGAAGCGCCATTGACCAGTTCCCACAGGCGTTCGGCGCCGCGCTTGGCCAAGGTATGTTCCGGCTGCACGCTGCCACGCAGGCGCACCACGTCGGCAGCACTGTAAGTGCGCTTCAAACCCTTCCAACGCGGATTGGTATCCCAGTCCTGCTGCAGGGCGGCGATCTGTTGCTGGTAGCTGCTCATCGTTTCGTCCTCAAAGTGGTGCGTACGTAAGGGGAAGGGTCAATCGATCTGCCGGTAGGCAGGCAAGGTCAGGAAGTCGGTCAGCTCGTCGGCACGGCTGAGCTGGTCGAGCAGGCCAATGGCCTGGGTGATGCGGCTGCCACCGGGCAGTGCGGAGGTATCGCCGAGACGCGCTGGCAACGCGCGCAAGGTGCTGTCCAGCAGCGCAAGGTCGATCGCGGTGCCGTCGTCCAGATGCTGGTTGCCGGCATGCAGCCACTGCCAGATCTGGCTGCGGCTGATCTCGGCGGTGGCGGCGTCCTCCATCAGGTTGTGGATGGGTACACAGCCATTGCCGTCCAGCCAGGCGGCCAGGTAACGCACGCAGACTTCGACGTTGTTCTCGAAGCCTGCACGGGTGACGGTGCCGCTGCACGGTGCGATCAGTTCATCGCGGCTGGCCTGCACGTCACGACGCAGCACGTGATGCTGGCTGGGGCCGGACATGTGCTCATCGAAGATGGCGCGCGCCACCGGGATCAGCGCCGGGTGCGCCACCCAGGTGCCGTCGTGGCCAGCGGTGACTTCGCGCAGTTTGTCGGCACGCACCCGCGCCATCGCCTGCTCGTTGGCGGCGGCATCGTTGTTGATCGGAATCTGCGCGGCCATGCCGCCCATCGCATGCGCGCCCCGGCGATGGCAGGTCTTGATCAGCAGTTCCGAATAGGCCTTCAGGAACGGCTGGGTCATGGTCACCTGGCCGCGCTCGGGCAGCACCTTGTCGGCGTGGCGGCGGAAGGTCTTCAGGTAGGAAAAGATGTAGTCCCAGCGGCCGCAGTTCAGGCCGACGATGCGATCGCGCAGCACGTACAGGATCTCGTCCATCTCGAACACCGCCGGCAATGTCTCGATCAGCACGGTGACCTTGATCTGTCCATGCGGCAGGCCGAGCATGCCCTCGATGTGCGACAACGCGGTCTCCCACAGCGCCGCCTCCTCCATCGACTGCAGCTTGGGCAGGTAGAAATAGGGGCCGCGATCCTTGTCCATCAGGGTCTGCGCGTTGTGGAAGGCGAACAGGGCCGCATCGAACAGGCCGCCGGCAATCGGTTGGCCGTCGATCAGCACGTGCTTCTCGTCCAGGTGCCAGCCGCGCGGGCGCACGATCAGCACCGCCTGCTCGTCGAACGGGCGCAGCGTGTAGTGCTTGCCCGGGCCCTTGGCGGTGGCCGGTGCGGTGAAGTCCAGGTCACCGCGCACCGCGGCCTTCATCGTCTGCTGACCGGCCAGCACATTGCGCCAGGTCGGCGAGGTGGAATCCTCGAAATCGGCCATGAACACCTTGGCGCCAGAGTTCAGCGCGTTGATGACCATCTTCGGGTCGGTCGGGCCGGTGATCTCGACGCGGCGGTCCTGCAACGCGGCCGGGATCGGCGCCACGCTCCAATCCTCCTCACGGATGGCACGGGTATCGGCACGGAAGTCCGGCAGCCCGCCCTGGTCGAAGAAAGCCTGGCGCTCGCGGCGGGCTGCCAGCCGTGCCTGCCGGCCCGGCTCGACCGCACGGTGCAGCGATACGAGCAGACCCAACACGCCGGCCGGCAGCAGCGCGGACTGGCCGGCCAACTGGGTGGTCAGGGTGATGCCCGGGGTCGGGCGGGGGGCGGACTGCTGGGCAACGACTGCGTGGGCGACGGCGGACATCGGAGGTTCCTGCGTATGTCGGGGACTCCAACGTGCCGTCGCAGGAAGGTATTTAACAAAACAGTTTTTGCAATGTTGTTTATAAGTTGTGCTAATACTTACCTCAATATGCCCGCCAAGACGCCCGTAACTCCGCGTTTTTCCTACAAGTCTGATCGGCTCAAGCCGCTGCGGGCGTTCCTGCAGACGGTGCGCCTGGGCTCGGTTTCGCGTGCTTCGGAAGCGCTTTTTGTCAGCCAACCGGCGGTGAGCCTGCAGCTGCAGGCGCTGGAGCGGGAGTTGGGAGTCGTGCTGTTCGAGCGCAGCGGGCGCCGGCTGGTGCCTACCCGCGAGGGCCAGCTGCTGTACGACATGGCGCAGCCGTTGGTGGAAAGCCTGGACGGGCTGCTGCCGCGTTTCCGCGAGAAGGTCAGCGGGTTGGATGCGGGCGAGCTGAATATCGCCGCAAATTCGTCGACCATCCTGTATCTCCTGCCCAAGATCGTCGAAAACTTCCGCCAACAGCACCCGGATGTACGCCTGACCCTGCACAACGCGATCAGTGCCGACGGCACCGACCTGCTGCGCAGCGACGCCGCCGACCTGGCCATCGGCTCGATGATGGATGTGCCGGCCGACCTCAGCTACGCCCCGGTCTACCGTTTCGAGCAGGTGCTGATCACCCCGCCCGACCACCCGCTGGCGAAGAAAAAGAACCTGACCCTGGAAGACCTGTCGCCGTGGCCGCTGATCCTGCCGCCGCGCCGGCAGATCACCTGGCGGCTGGTTGACCTGGTGTTCCAGCAGCACCGCGTGCCGTATACGGTGGCGCTGGAAGTGGGCGGCTGGGAGGTGATCAAGCAATACGTGGCAATGGGCATGGGCATCAGCATCGTCACTGCCCTGTGCCTGAACGACAGCGACCGCGACAAGCTGGCGACGCGGGCAATGAGCGATTACTTCCCCTCGCGCAGCTATGGCGTGGTGGTGCGACGGGGCAAGGTGCTGTCGCCGCAGGCGCGCGCATTCGTCGAGTTGATCCAGCCGGATCTGTTTGCGCCGCGGCAGTACGACGATACCGGGCATTCGGAGCGCTAGACGCATGTTGAGCGGGATGTCGCCACGGCAGTTGGTCGTTGCCTTTCCGCCCGCCTAGACTGCCGTCATGTCACTGGAACTCCGCCACCTGCGCTACTTCCTGGCCGTCGCCGATACCCTGCACTTCGGCCGTGCCGCCGAGCGCCTGGGCATGTCGCAACCGCCGCTCAGCCAACAGATCCGGCAACTGGAAACCCTGCTTGATGCACAGCTGTTCGTGCGCAGCCACCGCCGCGTGCAGCTCACACCAGCAGGCGAAGTACTGCTGGAACAAGCACGCGACATCCTGCAACGCGTGGACAAGGCAGTCGACACGGTGCAGCGCGCACAACGCGGCGAAAGCGGCGAACTGCGCATCGGCCTGACCCGCGCCACACCGCTGTCGCCGCAGATACCGCGCGCGATCTTCGCTTACCGGCAGCAGCACCCGCAGGTGCAGATGCAGCTGCGCGAAATGAACAGCCTGCGCCAGATCGACGCCCTGCTCGCGGACGAACTGGACGTAGGCATCATCCGCAAGCGCGTGCTGCCGGACGAACTGGTGGCACAGCATCTGTTTGATGACCCACTGGCGCTGGTGGTGCATGCCAGCCACCCGGCACTGCGCGGCAAGGACTCCGCGAGCGCACGCCTGTCGCTGAAGCAATTCGCACTCGACCCGTTTGTCGGCTTCTCACGCGATTCGGGTGCCGGCATCCACGACCATGTGATCACCCTGTGTCGCAATGCCGGTTTCAGCCCGCGCATCGTGCAGGAAGCCGGTGAGTCTTCGACCTTGATCAGCCTGGTCGCAGCCGGGCTGGGCGTCTGCGTGCTGCCCTCCTCCTGCAACCACATCCAGGTGGAAGGCGCGCGCTTTGTGGAGCTGGCCGATCGCGGCGCAGCGTCGGAAATCCAGCTGGCGTGGCGACGTGAAGCGGTAACGCCCTTGCTGCGGCAGTTCATTGCGTTGTTGAAGCGGGAAGTGGCGGGCTGAAGAAAGCCGGAGCAAAGAGCAACAGCAACAGCACCCCTCCCCAACCCTCCCCTTGCCTGCGGCAAAGGGAGGGAGCTAAGCGTTGCCCCCTCCCTTGCGCGTAGCGCAGGGCAGGGTTGGGGAGGGGTGCTTTTCTTTTAGCTTCCAGCTCTCAGCTCTCAGCTCTTCGCCTCAACCAACACCAGACCCGCCCCCAGCTCCAGCCGTCGCCACAACCGCCAGGCCGCACTAACACCAGCCAAGGTCAGCATCAAACAGAAACCGCACACGCCCGCCCAGCCCCAGTGCGTATAGAACACGCCACCCAGCGCACCCAGCACGCTTGAGCCCAGGTAGTACGAGAACAGATACAGCGCCGACGCCTCGGCACGCAGCGCACCGGCGCGCACGCCGATCCAGCTGCTGGCCACCGAGTGACCACCGAAGAAACCGAACGTCACCAAGGCGATGCCCAAGGCCATCGCCAGCAGCCACGGCAGTGCCAGCAACAACACGCCCAACAGCACCAGGCCGAATGACAAGGCCAGTACCGGTCCTCGTCCCAAGCGATTGGCAAGCTGTCCCATCCACGCCGAACTGACGCTGCCCACCAGATACACGGTGAAGATCAGTCCGACCACCGTCTGACTCAAGCCATACGGCGGCGCCAGCAGGTGATAGCCAAGGAAGTTGTACAAGGTCACGAACACGCCCAGCAGCAGGAAGCCGCAGGCAAACAACCATGGCAGCGCTGCATCACGGAACAGCCCGGCAAAGCGCGCGGGCAACTGCAGCGGCTCGACGCGCTTGGCACGGAAGTGGCGCGATGCAGGCAGCTGTGTCCACAACGCCACGCTCGCCAGCAAGGCGATCACACCGACGGCTGCAATACCGGCACGCCAGCCCCAATGGTCGGCCACCACACCGGCAATCAAGCGCCCGCTCATGCCACCCACCGCGTTGCCGCCGATATACAGGCCCATCGCCAAGCCCAGCGAGCGGCTGTCCATTTCCTCGACCAGCCAGGTCATCGCCACCGCCGGCACGCCACTCAGGCTAAGGCCGAGCAAGGTGCGCAATACCAGCACGGTGTTCCAGTCATCGGTCAATGCGGTGCCAAGCGTCAACAAGGCGGAGCTGAGCAGCGAGGCCACCATCACCGGCCGTCTGCCAATCCGATCAGAGACGATGCCTGCCACCAGCATCGCAACGGCCAACACGCCGGTGCTTGCCGACAAGGCCAGGGCGCTGTTGCCAGCGCTGATGCCGAAGTGGTTGCTGAAGCCCGGCAACAGCGGCTGCACGCAGTACAGCACACCAAAAGTAGCGAATCCGGCCATGAACAAGGCCAGCACCGCGCGCCGGAACTCAGGTGTGCCTTGCTGGATGCGGGGCTGTTCGCTTGTCGGGCGCGCGGGCGTGATCGGCGCCAGCGATTCACTGCAGGCAGGCGTGCTGCGGGGTTCGGGTTGCATCGCTTCTTGGCCTGTAGCGGCAGGTCGGTTTATTGGAGATGCGGGAAGCTTGAACCTGCGGATCGAGTCGATCCATAACCTGCTGTGTACGGATTGATACTTTTAAGATATTGATCATTCGCCTGTGGGAGCGGGGGGGGGGGGGGGGCGGGCGATAGCCCCCCCGGAAGGCGGGGGGGGGGGGGGGGGGCGCGCCCCCCCCCACAACCGCCCAGCAAAATCGCTACGGCCCCTGCACCCGCTGCAGGATCACCTTGGCCAGGCCTTCGTAATCGCCTTCAAAGTGATGATCACCGGGCAGCTTTATCAACTGCGCGCTACCAACCGGCAGCTTCGGGCACAGCGCATCATCGTCATCGGCACCATAGATGCATAGCGTGCGATCAGCCGCCATGCGGCGCATCTCCGGGGCGATAGGCAGGCCATCATCACCACCACTGGAAATCCAATTGCTGACATGGAATTCATAGTCGGCACGCTCACCGATGGACATCAGCGCTGTCATGCGCAGCATCTGCGCGCTGGCAGGTGGCAGCTTGTTGATGGCTGCCGGCAGCACATCGGCGCCCTGCGAGAAACCAATCAACATCAACTTCGGCCGCTGCCAATGGTTGGCGTAGTAGCGCGCAATGCGGTCCAGATCGACTGCAAACCCGGCCGGCGTGCGCTCGCTCCAGAAGTAACGCAGCGAATCCACCCCCACCACCGGAATCCCGGCTGCCGCCAAGGCTCCCGCTACGTCCTTGTCCAATCCCGCCCAGCCGCCATCACCGGAGACAAACACCGCGAACGTATCGCCCTGTCCACTGGCCGGGACTTCCACCAACGGCAAGCCGTCCAGATCCTGTGGCACTGCGGGCAGGCTGACGCCACGCTGCGCCCCCAATACCCGTGCTGCAGCCAATTCGCCAGGCAAGGCACTGCCTGCGCGGGTACGGGCGAAAGTGCGTGCCAACGGCACCGCGGCAGTCAAGGCCGTCACAGCAGCTTCCGGGCAGGCGTGGCTCTTACCGGTGGCCGCGTTCAACCATGGGAAGTGCAAGGGCTGCGGCAGCAGCGTGCGGCCCTTGATGGCATCGCCGCAGGTCATCGTCGCATTGCGCAGTTGCGGGCAGAAACCCTCGGTCAACAGCCCTGCGAATACCTCCGGGTCGGCCTGGGTCGCAACCGCATAGGCCAGCGCCGCGCCGGCGCCGTCACCACCAAGGATGGGCAGGCGGTAGGTTGGCACGTGATAGTAGGCCTGCACGTAGCGCGAGAAATTCTCCACGTCACCTGCAGAGAAACCGCATTTTCCGCCCTCCTTGGCCAGCACCTGATACAGGTGGCGGGTATCGATATCGACCACCATCGCGCCATCGTCGAGCAGGCCCTGCAGCCGCGCCTGATGCTGGGCCGAGCCAGCGCCATCACCGAACCACAGCACCACCCGCTGCGAAGGCGCGCCCGGCAGCAGTACCGGCACCCGTTCGAATCGCCCATGGCTGACCTGTTCGTTCGCCATTGCCGGTGCTGCCAACAAGCCAAGCGCCAGCATCCCCATCCCCCACATCACACGTGCCATGTACTGTTCTCGAGAGCGACCGGCAAAGCCTACGCCTACCGGCGGTGGAAAGATGTCGAAAGCGCCCCCTTACTCCCGTGCTTCAGGGTGACGCGCGGTCCATTCGGCCAGTTTCTGCCGGTACGCCAGCAACTCATCGGTATACAGGTCCAGCACGCACAGCGGGCAACCACTGCCACAGCATTCGTTTGGACCCGGTGCTTCCGGCGGTTGCGGGCGCGGATCGGGATCAGCAATGGCAGGGGCTTGGACGGGTAGTTCGTTCATTGCAGCGGCCGGTTCGGCCTTGTCAGCGACGGGGCACGCATATTTTAGCCAAAGCGCGGACTCAGGCCGTGGCCCGGCGCAGATTGGCGCGTGCCGCCGCATCGTAACGTTCATGGAAGAAATCACTGAAGAAAATGCGCGGCTGCGCCAACACCTTCCTCAGGAAACGCCGACGATTGAGCCGGAACAGGAAGCCCGGCACCTTGCCTTGATACTCCTCGGCAATGCCGCGGTCATAGGCGTCGAAGACCGCATCCGGTGCGCCAAGGATCGCCATGTCGCTGTCCAGGAACAGCGCGGCATCGGCGTCCAGTGCATCGCCCCGCAGGCTGCCATGGTGGGCAGTGAGCTCGATCAGCGCTACCACCCGCGCCACCTCCACCTCGGTATCCGGCAACCAACGCTTGATCCCTGCGGCAGCAAGCTGCGCCGAACGCGCCTCGTTGTCGCCACGCCCAGCCTCGTAGATCGCATCGTGATAAAGCACGGCCAGCAGCACTTCCAGCGGCTGCCGCCAACCAGGACCAGCGGCCACATCGCGGTAGTGCTGCAGCATCGCCTGCACATGGCCGAAGTTGTGGTACGCGCGCGGCGGCTGTGCGTAAGCGGTTTTCAGCTCAGCCAGCAGCGGCGGCGGCAGGGTCAGCAGCAAGTCGTTCATGCACGCATCTTGGCACGAAGCAGGGGATCAAACCTGGCGGCGGGCAAACACATGGTTGCGCCGCAAGGCGCTAGTCCCGGCCACGTCCCGACCGGCTCAGCCCAGCTGCCAGCGGCCTTCGATCTGGTAACGGCCCTGGCCGAGGAAACTACGCACCAGCACGAATTCACGCACAAACCAGCGCAGTGGCTGCACCGGCTGGATTGGCATGCGACGGCGGTCGTACAACAGGGTCATATGTGGGGTGAAGCGCGGGTCCAGTTTGCCGCCCACGCCCTGCAGGCAGCGCGCCAGCTCTTCGTGCAGGCCGTTCAACAGCTCGGCGCCGTACTCGCTACGCAACACGAACGGGTTCTGCCGACTACCGGCAAAGCTGCCCACCTGGTCAAAACAGACCTCGAATTCAGGCATCCGCACCCGCGCTGCAGCCTGCCGTACCTTCGGCAACAGGCTTGGCGGCAGACCGGCATAGTCGCCCAGGTGATGCAAGGTGACGTGCAGACGTTCGGGGGCCAGCGGATGCCCAGCCAGACCATGTTCCTCGCGCAGGCCATCGGCCAACTCGGCTACCCGCTCGGCGGTGAGCGCATCAGGCATCACCGCGAAGAACAGGCGTTCGGTTGGAATGTCACTGCCCAGGCCCAGGGTCATCTGGGCCTCGGTGGAGGAAAGCTGCTTCGTCATGGTCTGGTATCGAAAGCCGGCTGCCGTACCCGCTCCGTTGCGGCGGCCACTACTGTCTTGGGCCGCGGATACTAGCAGACCACGCCGGCCACGGCCCGGCCATGGCGAAAAATTCACCACCACCCGGCGAGCCACGCCGCACAAGGGCTGCCGATGGTTATCCACATGTTCGCACAGCGCTGGTCCACACCCGCTGTGGATTTGTCCCCTGCCTGCTTCCATCCGCAGGCAACAGGTCTACACTTGGCTGGCTGCAACAAACTCCGGGTGATCACCATGATCGGTTGGAATGCGTTGGTCCTGCTCGCCGTGAGCAGCGCGACGTTGGCCGCGCCACCGCCAGCCCCTTCCCCGGTGCCCAGCCCGGAGCAGGTGATGGCAATCCCACCGGAAGTGCGCGCACTGCTGCACGAGCGCGTCATGAAGGTTGCCAATTCACCGGAACAACGCCTGCAGCGCCTGGTTGAGCTGGTGTTCCGCCCGGAGGGGCTGGGCTTGGAATACGACACCGAGGCCACCCTCACCGTGACCGAAACCTGGCAACAGCGCCGTGCCAATTGCCTGTCCTTCACCTTGCTGTTCGTCGCCCTGGCCCGCGAGATCGGCCTGGAGGCGCGCATGCAGGAGGTCGGGCAGGTGGTGTCCTGGTATCAGGACCAGGGACTGATCTTCAATGCCGGCCACGTCAATGTGGGCATGCGCGTGGATGGCCGCCGGGCAACCCTGGATCTGGACAGCAACGTGCTGTATGACCGCCGCGGCCCGCAGCCGATCAGCGACAGCCGCGCCCTCGCCCACTTCTACAACAACCGCGGTGCCGAGCAGCTGGCCGCGCATGACTATCCCGCCGCCCGCGCCTATTTCGACACCGCGCTGCGGATGGACCCGCGTTTTGTGCCGACATGGAGCAACCTGGGCGTGCTCGAATCGCGCGAGAACGATCTCAGCGCCGCCGCCAGTGATCTGGAGACCGCATTATCGATCGACAGCAGTCATGCGCCGGCCCTGCACAACGCCACCAAGCTCTACCAGCGCATGGGCGACACCCGCCGCGTGGCGCAGATGCAGACGCGGCTGCAACGGGTACGCAAACACGACCCGTTCTATCAATTCATGCAGGGCAACAGCGCCGAGCGCGATGGCGACTACGCCTTGGCTGCGCACTATTACCGCCAGGCAGTGCGGCTGTATGGCAAGGCTCACCAGTTCCACTTCGGGCTGGCCCGCGCCTATTTCCTCAGCGGCAACAATCGCCTGGCGGAGCGGGAGATGGCGCGCGCCCGTGACCTTGGCGGCGATCAATTGCGTGCGGTTTACCAGACCAAGCTTGATGGCATCCGCCGTCTTGAAGCACGCCATGCGACGCGCTGAGCGCGCGCCGCAGGCAGCTTGAGCAACGCAAGCCGGCTCAGGCCTTGCGCAGGAAGCAGGTCTTCAGCACCAGCCCCTTGATCTTCTCCGAGTTGCCCTCGACGTGCTCGGCATCGTCTTCGACCAGGCGGATATTGCGGATCACCGTGCCCTGCTTGAGCGGGATCGACGAGCCCTTTACCTTCAGGTCCTTGATTACCGTGACGGTGTCGCCAGCAACCAGCACATTGCCGTTGCTGTCGCGTACCACCAGCGTGGATTCAGCAGCCTCACCAGCGGTCCATTCATGCCCGCAATCGGCACAGATCCACAGCGTGCCATCGGCATAAACGTTTTCCAGCGAACACTGGGGGCAGGAAGTAACAGACATGGGGGACTCCCGGGCATTGAACAACCGTTGATTGTAGCCGTTCAGCCACCGTCCCTCAGCGCAATACCAACGCACGACGAGAAAGTGGCCGATCACACTCCGGTGTTTCACTGGTGCACGTACACCATAGTGGCCAGTAGTGGCCAGCAACGGCGTGTTTGCTCATCGGCGGGCCTGAACGGCCCACCGACCAGACTGAAGACTGCCTGTTCAGGCAATCCGCGCGCGCCAGCAAATCGTGACGCTGTTCGTGATGGTGCCTGCAACGCCGCTGGAAACAACCATTCATCACCAGAGTGTGAAGCCAGCCACGCGGCGGCGTAGTACAGTGCGCGGCCGATTCAGCAGCAAGACGCGCAGGCATCATGAAACTCGGCATCGATTTTGGCACCAGCAACTCGGCCGCCGCCGCCCATATCGACGGCAAGGTGGTCCCGGTCAGTTTTGGTGAAGCCCAACAGTTCCGCACCACGGTGTACTTCCCCGAAGTGATGCGCGACCCCAATGATTTCGAGCTGACCCCGGCCCTGGAAGCGCAGGTCGACGACCTGGTCGAATCCGGCCGCCGCGACGCCCGTGCCGCCGGCAACACCCGCAGCCATGAACAACTGCGCAGCGACGCCATCCGCGTGGTGCGCCGGCAGTGGATGGAAGAACGCATCCGCGAACCGCGCAGCTCCACCACCCTGCTGCAGAACGCGGTCTACGGCGATGACGCACTGGAAGCCTATTTCGAAGAGAACGAAGGCAACCTGGTGCAGAGCCCGAAGTCGATGCTGGGCTACAACCTGCATCCACGCGCCAAGCAGACCATCACCGGCATTGCCACGCACATCCTTGAGCACATCCGCCTGACCGCCTCGCGCCAGCTGCAGCGCAATGTGCGCAGCGCCCTGCTCGGCCGGCCAGTGCAGTTCCGCAGTTCGATTGGCGCGGCCGGCAACGACCAGGCGCTGGATATCCTGCGCAGCGCGGCGATGGCGGCCGGGTTTGACGAGGTGGATTTCCTCGAAGAGCCTGCCGCTGCCGCCATGCACTACCACGCCGTCAGCAGCGAGCGCCACGAAGCAGTGATCGTCGACGTCGGCGGCGGCACCACCGATATTGCCCATGCCAGCGTCGGCGGCAGCAGCGCGCCGCAGATCCACCGTGCCTGGGGTATCGCCCGCGGCGGTACCGATATCGATCTTGCGCTGAGCCTGGCCGGCTATATGCCGCTGTTCGGGCGCGGCATCACCCGCGTGCCTGCGCACCACTATGTGGAAGCCGCGATGGTGCAGGACATGACCCGCCAGCGTGACTTCCGCCAGCACAACTACGATGCCGTCGACTTGCCCTATGGCCCGCGCCTGCAAGCCTTGCAGGACACCGGCAATACCGCGCGCCTGTACCGCGCGGTGGAGCAATGCAAGATCGCCCTGAGCAGCCAGCCCAGCCACCACAGCGCGCTGGATTTCATCGAAGCCAAACTGTCGGTCGAGATCGACGCGCCGCATCTGACGGCCGCCGCTGGTGGCTACCTGGGCGAGCTGGAGACATTGCTGCAGCAGGTGCGTGCCGATATTGGCCACGACCCGGCGGCGGTGTTCCTGACCGGCGGCATGTCGCGCGCCGGTTATATCCAGCAGGCTGCTGCAGCAGCCTTCCCGAGTGCCAAGCTGGTGCATGGCGACCCCTCGTTCGGCGTGGTGCAGGGCCTGGCGCTGGCGGCGACAACAAATGGCGCGACTGTGGCCTTGTAGGAGCGGCGTGAGCCGCGAAGCCGGCAGCACCCGAACTGCTGGTGTCTCTGCAATCTGATTGATATCCCACTTCGCGGCTTGGGCCGCTCCAAGAGGGAGTAGTGGGGGGGGGGGGGGGGGGGGGGGGGGGCCCCCCCCCCCCCCCCCCCCCGCGGGGGCCGGGGCGGGGGCGGGGGGGGGGGGGGGCCCGGGGGGTCGCCGCGCGGGGGCC
>NZ_JBRREH010000050.1:0-34181 GCF_056760175.1 Stenotrophomonas sp. STEN021
TGCTCTTCGGTGAACTTCGACTTCTTCATGGCAAAACCACCTCTCTGCTTGGGGTTAGTTTCGCCGAATTTCTCTACTTTTGGCTGGCTCAAAAAGCTGGGAGGTGGTCACTCCCTTCCCTCAAACCCTCCGGAATGAAATTCAATGCGCGTCCCGAAGGGCGCGCAACAGAGCCGAGGAACGAGGGCCGAAGGCCCGAAGTGACGTGGGCTCTGCCACCCCCCCCGAACGCGTTACGGCCCTTGATTTTCATTTACATTATTAGGTTATAAGCATAGCTAAGAACTAAAGCTCTTATGGGCGCCGTTACGATTTTTGGCAGTCGTAACGCTTTCGGCCATTGCACTGTTTTCTTTGCCACGCCTATGGCGTGGGCTTGTCTCAAGTGGTCCAGCGAATCCGGCCGCCGGACATGGTTGCCGTAAGTTGTCAGCGTCGCTGTTTACTTCCCTTGGTGGGTGGCTTGGTCCCAGCTTTCGTCTTCGCCTTTTTCGCTTTTTGCCTGTCCCGGAATTCTTGTTGGCGTCGCGCTCCGTCGGCTCGCCCGCGCGCAGCAATGGGATCTTCGGAGCCCGTCTTTGCTTTCAGCTCTGCGCGGACACGCAAGTCGAAGCTGCGGCATGGTGCGCTGACCGGGCACGTATCGCATGGGAAATTCTTGCCGTCCTGCCGGAAGCCCGCACATGCCGGTATGTATTTGCGTTGTTCGGGATCAGCAGTGGCGATGGGGTGTTCAGGCGACAGCGCAAGTGCTGCGTCCACCATTTCATCCCCAAAAACCTCGCGTGCGACGTCCAAAGGCACGATTTTTCGTACACACAAATATTCCGCCAATGCAATTGCCGGCTCGGGTGATGCTTCTACCAGATCACAAAGATGTGCAAGCGCCTTGATTTGCACAGGATCGCCACGATAGTTTTCTGCGGAAAAACGAGGGTCCCAGTCTTTTGCATAAAGGTACTCAGTGACTATCGGCATTGTCAGTGCGTGGCGCGCCCGTGCCACATCCAGCGCATCGTAGAGCTGATTCGGCCTCGGAATATGATTCCATTTTTCTGATGCCATACATCCGCGCATAACGGTTTCGATGTATACGGGATAAGGCAACCCGACGGAATCGGCGACTGATCGCGCATGCCACAATGCTGACATAGCGGAAGGCGTATTCTTTGAGTACTCCGGGTCTATGGGCTGGGACTTCGCGGCATCTTTCTCTGGGAAGAACTCCTCCTTCATTCGGCGGTAGGCATCGAAGTAGGCGCGGGTGAACAACTCCGTGCGAGCCAGAGGTGTCATGTAGCGATACCCAACCCATGCTGATTGTTGCGCCATGGGTTCGTCTTTGAGGAATTCTTCCGGGATGTTGGAACGCACCCATTCCGTTTCAAGCTGAATCCGTTTTGGTGTTTCTGGCTCATTGCGCGCAGCTGCGAGCATTTCGGCCACTTGAGGGTCGATTTCCGTCTTCATATGTATAGCTCCAGCTTATTGCTGCCGATAGCAGTCGATGATTTAGAAGGCGAGGCGCCCCAATGACACCTCGCCTGATGGGCCGTTAGTTGCCCTGGCTGCGGTAGCGGTCCATCACGCGGAGCATCAGGGGCCGGCTTGCCAGCTTTGCGACGTTGAGACGCTTCTTCCCGTCGCCGTAGAGGCACTTGACTGCCAAGTGGATGTACGTGCCGTAGGAGATCCCGCTTGCATCAGCGAGCTGACGGAGAGTCCAAAGCTGACGGAACATCAGCGCGCTGCAAGTGCGCAGGTCGACGCGGTAAGCGTCGCCGCAGACTACGAGCCCGACGCAGCGAGCGATGTGCTCGACGGCCTCGTAATCAGTGCAATTGGCATGCTCGATGTGGCGGCTGCTGCGGACCTGATCGTCAAACTCAAGCTGTGCAGGTGCAATGATCTCGGTGGCGATTTCGCGATGAGTGCTGGCCAGAGCTTCGCGACCGATAGCTGCAGCAGCGGAGAGCTTATTGAGGCGATTTGCTTCGAACGACATCTGATTACTCCATTTTTTCGCGAAGACCTGAATTGGCCTCCGTCGAAGCAAATATTGCCCGGTAGAAAAATGGCATACTGTTTGAACTCAACTAGTTTGCCAAATGAATTGCCTCCTATGTCCGACTTGCCATATCCGGAGTTCCAAGCGCTTTTGGTCATGCAGAATCGTCTGCTTCGCGACCTTGAGCCGCGCATGCGCCGTTACGGCCTATCCAGCACCGGCTTTTTGGCTTTGTTGGCAATCAGTCAAAAGACCGGCACCGGCCATTTCCCGCTTACGCGCGCTGAGCTGACCCGCAGGATTGGCGTAACTCCCGGCTCAATGAGCGTGCTGATGGCACGGATGATCAAGATGGGCTGGGTTTCAGAAACCCGATTGGATGACAGGTCAGCCGGACTTGCGATCACTGCCAAGGGGCGATCCGTGCTGCACGGTGGGATGGTTGCTTGGGACGATGCCTTTGCCGCACTGGATGACGCGCTGTCGGCAACGATGAAATCTAACTTGATCCGGGTCATCACGAAGGTCAACTTGACCAACGAGATTCGGGAGCGCGAAGCGCAGCAAGATCGCTATCTCGGAACGCTTCGCAAGCACAAGACTGTGAGTCAGGTCAAAGACCAACTACGAGAGCGCCGTAGTGTGGCTCGTGCAAAATTGCGTGCCTTGGATGAATCCTGACGCCTGTATGGAGTTGCCCGTCCCGGTACTCCACTTTGCCTGCAGCGGATAGCGATCCCAGCGTCCCGTCTAGGACTTCCATCTTGGATGCGGATCACCCGCGTTCGCGCACTGCGTGAACGCGCATCGCACCAAAGCTCACCTGCGCGTACCTGGCTGGGTCCGTGTCATGCAGCTACGTGCGTAGCAGTAATACGACAGGCAGCGCGCAGGGAGTAGCACAACCAGTCTGGCGTACGTTGCAATGTGTGACTGCGCGCGACTTCGATCGGGCTCATCGATACCGGCAGCCCAACAACGTAAAAGGCGCGCTGACATCGCTGCCAACGCGCCCTTGTATGCAACCGTTCGAGGATCAGCGCGGGCGAATACCAAAGCCCAGCAACACCGCACCCGCAACGGTAAACGTTTGTCCCAACGCAAGTGCATGCATGTTCGCTACGTTGCTGTATCCGCTCGCACTGGGATTGATCAGGAAGTACAAGCCCGCGCACAGCGCGATCACGCCCAGTCCGATGCACGCACCAGCTGAGCCCTTGCTTTCGCTGGGTGTCGCTTCTGCACGTAGCGTAGCGACGGTTTCGTCTGATAGCTTGGCGAAGCACTTGGGGCAATTTGGATTACGGTGGCTCGATGGGATTGCCGCACCGCAAGTGCCGCACTGATATGGATTTCCGCCGCTGGTTGCATCTGACATTGCTATTTCCCCTTGTTTTAGGTGTTTGGTGATGGTTGTTCCGCCGCCGCATGCATTTCGGCGGTGACTTCGATGCTGTTCGGTCGATCAGAATGCGGTCGGGCTGATTTGGATCAGGCCTTCGCCGACGACAGCCAAGCGCAACTTGGTGCGACTTCCGGATTCCGTCACCATCGAAGTTTCCCTGCGGTGCGTGGCTTCATTTGCCATCGCGCACAGTCCCTTGCCAGCAGGCCCGGCACCGAAGACGTGATTACCCGCTGGAACTTCGAGTGTCGTGATTTCGCCGGCTCGCAGATGAGCGGCTAGCGTTCCGTCCACGTAGAACGCCATTGGACAACCCTTCGATTGGAAGCCTTCGTCACGGGCAATCACAATGGTGCTGCTGGTGGCATCGCCTGACGGCTGATAGGCAAAGATTCGATCTGCCGGAACGGGCTTGGCGTCAGCTGGGGCGACGGGATGAGTTGCGCACCCGGTGATTAGCGCTGCGGTAACGAAAAGCAACATCAAGCGTTTCATGTATCCCCCTGTGGATTGGTGTGGAACGGTTCGGATCAACTTCGATAGGCGACCCTTGCGGGGCGCTATTTACCGTGCAAAGCTATATACCGTAACGGTAAATGATTCTACTGCTGAGGTATATACGTCATGCTCTTTGAGGTTCAGTCACCGTTGCCTGCTTGTGTCCTTGCCCGAAGTCATAACCGCCACCTTTGCCAAGCGCCTGAAAGAAGCTCGCGATCTGCGGGGTTTGTCGCAGCGCGCGCTGGGAGGGCTCGTGGATAAGGATGGCGACAAAAATCGTGGCGCGATTCGGGTCAATCGCTATGAGCAGCAGGTCAATCAAGCAGACATGACCAAGGCGGCAGAGCTGGCCCAAGCGCTCGATGTCCCGTTGGCGTTTTTGTTCGCCGAGGACGACGATTTGGCTGCTGCGATTCTTGCCTTTGCCAAGCTGCCTGCTGAGCAACGCGCTCGTATGCGGGCGGAGTTGGAGCGCTTGGCGGGCCAGCAGGCTCCCTAAGCCAGCAGGCCAACGTCACGCAGCCAACTTCGCAACGGCTGCTGCCAGCGTGTCGGGTGCCAGGTGTGCATATCGCAGCGTCATCGTGATGTCGGCATGACCGAGCAGTTCCCGCACAGTGTTCAAGTCCACGCCTGCTCGCACCAGCCGCGACGCAAAGTGATGGCGCAGGTCGTGGAATCGGAATTGTTCGATGCGGGCGTCAACCAACAGCTTCGTCCAGTCGGTTTTTACGTCGTTGACGTTGAACACCCGTCCGATTCGTTGCCCACCAGTGCGGATCGACCAGCGTTGCAGTACGTCCAGTGCTTCGATGTTCAGTGGGATATGGCGCTGACGCCCTGATTTGGCGTTCTCGGCTCGGATCGTCAGCATCTTGGCTTCCAGATCGACATCAGCCCATGTCATCGACAGCAGTTCACCACGCCGCATGCCGGTGTTCATGGCAAGCAACACGACCGGCGTCAGATGATCGCCATAGGTATCAGCCGGGATTTCTGGATATAGGTCTTCTTGTCGCAGCGCGCGCCAACGGTTGCCTGATACGCGGGCAGCAATCATGTGGCGATCCCGTGCAGCCATGACCGTACGCAGGCGGGCTTCTTCGTCCAATGACAGATAGCGAACGACCTTGCGGGACTGTCCGCCCTTGATGCGCATGCCAAACAGTGGATTGGTCGCAATCAGCCCCCAGCTGACCGCTTTGGACAGCGCAGCCCGCAGACAGGCTAGATCGCGTGCCGCAGTCGAGCGAGTAGGCGGGGATTTGGTCTTGCCGGTCGGGGTAGACAAACGCAGCTGTAGCCATTGATCAGCCCATGCGGTGTTGAAGCCAGTCAGCGGGTCGTCCAGATGTTCGGCGAAGACTTGCTCCAGCCGATTGGCGTACATGTGGCCTCGCTTGAGTTCCAGCGTCGCCCAAGCGCGATATCGCTGATCGATGAAGTCTTGCAGGGTAGGGGCGTGCGACTTGCCTTGCCCTATGCGTGGCAAACCCGATTGCAGGTACTCAGCGATAGCGTGGGTGGCTTGAGCGCGAGCTAGATCCAACGGGATCGCAGTCGTGGGGCCGATGGTGCGTCGTTTTCCATGCGCCCAAGACACGATCCAAGCTTTATGGCCCGACGGCTGCACCCGCAAGATCAGTCCCCGCACCTGGGCGTCCCGGACTTCATAGGGGCGCTCTTGTGGTTGATAGGTTTCGACTTGGCGTTTGGTCAGCTGGACCCGCATTGAACCGGCTTCCGTAAGTTGGCTTACCGCCAAGATAGGACGCCGGTATAGGCGGAGGCTGGATACGGATCATCCACGTTGGCTGACGTGGGGCAGTGATGTTGTGCGGTGATCCGCTGTCGATGCTTTCAATTGTCCCGGCGGGGGGCCCGTTGATAAGCAAGCTGTGTCGTTGTTTTGGTCCTGCCGCGCCGTTGGCAGGCTGACCGAGCCCCTCGGGCGGCGACCCGATCCCCTCCATCGGGTCGCCGCTCGTGTTCGATCTGGGCTGGACGTTTTGCGCAGCGCAGACAACAGCGCTATGCTCGGTTCACCGTGTGGGGCGGTAGCTCAGCTGGGAGAGCGTCGCGTTCGCAATGCGAAGGTCGGGAGTTCGATCCTCCTCCGCTCCACCAAGTCTTCAAGCAAAGAACCCGCATCGGATGATGTGGCTTCTTTGCGTTTTTGCGCTGGGAACAGGTGGTTTGGTGATTTTTTCACCATGCGGCGGCAGCGGCTGCTGCGTCTGAAGCCTCGCTACACAAGGCATTTCGAGGAATTTTCAGCGAATGTGAAAATTTTTGTGAAATTGGCTTGCCGAAACCGAAATAGCTCCGTAATATACGCCTCCTCGACGGCAGCAACGCCGACGAAAACAAAACAAAGTGGCCGAGTAGCTCAGTTGGTAGAGCAGGGGATTGAAAATCCCCGTGTCGGCGGTTCGATTCCGTCCTCGGCCACCAAAATTTCAAGGGTTCGCAGAAATGCGAGCCCTTTTTTGTTCTTTGCTTGCGCCGTTTCTGCACCGATATCTGTGGCGTGCGCCCTTATGTGCAAGGCGCTGCTGCCATCACAGATCCGCCAGTCCTGGTGGGTTGGTCTGCGAGCGTGGCACGGCTTCCGACTGCAGGTTCCAGCGTGCCAGCGCGGTGGCGTAGTTGCCGTTGTCGATCTGGGTGTTGAGGCTCTGGGTGATGGCCGCGGCCAGTCCACTGCCTTTGCGGGTGGCGACCGAGATGGACGCTGCGTTTGGCCAGCCACCGGGCAACAGGCCAACCTGGCGCACCTTGCCGTCGCGTGCGGCGTAGGCGCCGGTGGCATTGGGCTCGAATGAGATATCCGCACGTCCGCTGATCACCGCCAGGCGGCCGACGGTTGGATCGTCGAGGTACTGGTACTCCACCGGCGCCAATCCAGCGGCCAGGTTCTGTGCATCCCAGCGGCGAAGTATCTGGTCCTGGTTGGTGCTGGCGCCGACGACGACCTTCAGGCCAGCGACGTCGCGCGGCTGGGTGATCGCTCGAATCGGGCCGCCGCTACGCGTATAGACGCCAAGCAGGTCGTAGCGGTAGCTGGAGAAGTCGAACTTGCGCTTCCTGCTCTCGGTGACGGTGATGTTGGAGATCACTGCGTCGTACTTGCCCGACTCCAATCCCAACGGCCAATCCGGCCAGGCCACCGGCACAAGATTCAAACGCAGGCCCAGCGAGTCAGCGATCAGCTTGGCGATGTCGGGTTCGATGCCGATCACCTGCTTGCCATCGACGGCGTAGTCGCCCAGCGGTAGCGCGCCAGGGATGGTGGCGATGGTGAGGGCGCCGGGCGTGGCGAAGACATGGTTTTTTGGCAGCAGGGCGATTGCGACAGCGTCGGTGTGTGCTTGCGGCACCGGCTTGCTTGCTGCATCCGGCGCAGGCGCGGCGGTTGCATCGTCCGGTGCAGCGCCCACGCGGGTGTAGAGGATCAGGCCGATACCTGCGGCCAGCGCCGAGATGACGATGAGCGTGCCGAGATGGCGGCGGATGGGGGCAGGCATGGTGGGCTCCGATGGCTGAAATGGATTCAAAGCACGCTTGCGAGAAACTCGGCGGTGCGGGCCTGTCGTGGTTGTTCGAACAGCTGTGCCGGTGTGCCCACCTCCACCACGCGACCGCCTTCCATGAAGACCACCTTGTCGGCGATGCGACGCGCGAAGCCGATCTCGTGGGTGACGATCACCAGCGTGGTGCCTGAGCGGGCGAGTTCCTCGATGAGTGCCAGTACTTCGTTGACCAGTTCCGGATCCAGTGCCGAGGTGGGCTCGTCGAACAACAACACCTTGGGCCGAAGTGCCAGCGCCCGGGCGATGGCGACGCGTTGCTGCTGCCCACCAGAGAGTTGGCGGGGATAGCTGTCTGCCTTGTCCAGCAGACCAATGCGCGCCAGCAGCGACAACGCCAATGATTCGGCCTCTGCCTGTGTCGTGCCGCGTACCGCGATTGGTGCCTCGGTGAGGTTCTGCAGGACGGTCAGGTGCGGGAACAGGTTGAAGCTTTGGAACACCATGCCGATGTCGGCACGTCGCCGGCGTACATCGGCTTCTTTCAATTCATGCAGGACATCGCCGTCGCAGCGGTAACCGACCAGCTCGCCATCGACACTGACGAAGCCGGCGTCCACCCGTTCCAGGTGATTGAGGGTACGCAGCAGCGTGGACTTGCCGGCCCCAGAGGGGCCGATGATGGCGGTGACGCTGCCCGCGCCAAGCTCCAGTGAAACGTCATCGAGTACCTGCAGCTCCGCGTAGAACTTGTCGACGTGCTGGATCGAGATGCTGCCGCCTGCGCGCAGCGCCAACGGCGCGCTGCTTGCCGCCGTTCGGCGTCGGCCCTGCTGCCTGCGGGGGCGTGCGTTGCGGTTGCTCCCGCGTGCGAACGCGCGTTCAACACCGACCTGTATCACCGACAGGAAGGTCAGCAGCACCAGGTACCAGACGGTGGCCACCATCAGCAGCGGCACGACTTCCAGATTGCGGCGGTAGATCACCTGGATGGTGTAGAACAGTTCCGGCAACGCCAGCACATAGACCACCGAGGTGGCTTTGGCCAAGCCGATGATGTCATTGAAGGCGGCCGGCAGGATGCTGCGCATGGCCTGTGGCAGCACGATGCGGCGAACTTCGCGGTGACGCGGCAGGCCGAGCGCTGCGGCGGCTTCCAGTTGACCAGGGTCAACCGACAGGATGCCGCCTCGGATGACCTCGGCCGAAAATGCAGCCTGGTTCATCGCCAAGCCAAGGATCGCGGCGGTCAACTGGGTGATCAGTTGTGTGGTTGGGTAGCTGAAAAGCAGGATGTCGGTGAACGGCACCTTCAACTGGATGGTTTCGTATAGATAGCCCAGGTTGTTGAGCAGCAACAACAGCACCAGCAGCGGGATGGAGCGGAACAACCACACATAGCCCCAGGACAGGCGCGCAAGCAGCGGCGAGCCGGAGACGCGCGCCAAGGCCAGGGCAGTGCCTAGCGCGAAGCCGAGCAGGGTGCCGCTGGCGGTCAGCAGCAGGGTCAAGCCCAGGCCTTTGAGTACCTGGTCGGCGAAGAACCAATGGGCGAAGACCGACCAGCCCCAGCGCGGGTTGCCCAGCACCGATTGCATGATGGCCAGGAGGATGACGATGGCCGCGACGGTGCCGAGTGCGCGCAGCGGATGGCGTGCGGGCACGATGCGCGGTGTGGCAGTGAGGGTTGCGTGGTCGGCGTGCTGCCGGAGCTGCGCGAGCGTCTGTGCGTTCATCAGGCGCGGGCTCCTGCAACGGTTGCGCGGTTGGCGGCGTTGCTGAGCTGCTTTTCGAACGGTAGGTGGACGACGCGTTCGGTGGCCCCATCCAGGTCGAACAAGGCTTGATATCCATGTTTCAGGTACAACTGCACGGCTTCGGGCTGACGAAATCCGGTGGTCAGGTAGACACGCTTATAGTCCTGCCGGGCCGCGTTGCGCTCCAGCTCGGCGAGGACGCGCGAGGCAATGCCCTGGCGGCGTACGTCGTGACGGGTCCAGATGCGCTTGAACTCGGCGGTACCAGTATCGTGATGTGCCATGAAGGCGCCGCCAGCGATGGCCTGGCCATCGCGCAGCAACAACAGGAACGCGCCGTGCGGTGCGCTGAAGGCCGCGGCCGGGTAGCGCTCAAGTTCGTCACGGGCGCTGCCACCAATCTGCGTGATGACATCGCGGTAGCGATCGCCGTACTCCTGCTCCAAGCCTTCGAACAGCGGTGCAGCCCGGGGATCATCCACCGAAGTGAGGACGAAGTGTTCATTCATGCCGGCTCCTCCAGGAATCGCTCGGTGAGGTGGGCCCAGTAGCTGGCGGCGGGAACGATGCTCGCGTCGTTGAACACGTAGCGGGGGCTGTGGAGCGGCGCGCTGTCGCCATTGCCGACGAATAGAAAACTGCCCGGGCGCCGCTGCAGCAGGAAGGCGAAGTCCTCGCTGGCGGTACGCGGCGGCAGCTGGTCTATCACCGTGTCGGCACCGAACAGCTGCCGTGCAGCGTTGCGCGCGAAGGCGGTTTCGGCAGGGTGGTTGAGCACACTGGGGAAGCCCACCGGGAAGTCGATCTGCACGTCCGCGCCGAAGCTGCTGACAAGCGCGGTAGTCAGTGTCTGGATACGTTCGCGCAGGTGCTGGCGGACTTCGGGCAGGAACGCGCGGACGGTCAGCTTCAACTCCACGCTGTCAGGGATGACGTTGGCGGCGCGGCCACCGTGGATGGCACCTACGGTGACCACCGCCATGTCGCGGGGGTCGACATTGCGCGACACCAGGCTTTGCAAGGCGGTCACCAGATGCGCCGCCACCAGGATCGGATCCACACCGGTATGCGGCTCGGCACCATGTCCACCCTTGCCGATGATGCGAATGCCGGCCCAGTCCACCGATGCCATCGCCGGGCCATCAACAAAGCTAAGCCGGCCGGCGGCGATCCCTGGCCAGTTGTGCAGGCCGAAGATCGCATCGACCGGGAAGCGCTCGAACAAGCCGTCTTCGATCATCCGGGTTGCGCCCTTGCCGGTTTCTTCGGCCGGTTGGAACACCAGCTGCACGCTGCCTTCGAAACGGCCATGACGGGCAAGATGGTGGGCTGCGGTCAGCAGGATGGTGGTATGGCCGTCATGGCCGCAGGCGTGCATCAGTCCTGGCGTACTGCTGGCGTATGGCAGGCCGGAGTCCTCGCTGATCGGCAGCGCGTCGAAGTCCGCACGCAGCCCGATGCTGCGCGTGCCGCTGCCACGGCGCAGCGTGCCGACCACACCGGTGCCGCCGACGCCGGTGGTTACGTCATAGCCCCAGTCCGCCAGCAGATTGGCGATGCGGGCACTGGTGCGGTGCTCCTCGAATGCAAGCTCGGGATGCTGATGCAGGTCGTGGCGGATGGCGATGGCCTGGTCCGCAAAGGCGGCGATATGCGGGTTGTGGGAGGAGGCTGGGGTAGTCATCGGCTTGGCTCAACTCGCGTTGCGCAGGCTTGCCGGCGGCTGTTCGGCATGGCGGCTGGTCTTGTAGGGCAGGCCCAGGTGCTCGCGCAGTGTCTGTCCCGGCAGGTCCGGCTGGTGGTAGCCACGTGCCTGCAGGATTGGCAGCACGTATTGGACGAAGTCATCCAGGCCTTGTGCCTGCACGGGAAAAGCGAGAATGAAGCCATCGCAGGCATCGGCCTGGATCCAGCGGATGATTTCATCAGCGACGGATTCGGCACTGCCGATGAAGGCACTGCGCGGGGTCACCGACTGCAGCG
Organism: Stenotrophomonas sp. STEN021; assembly: GCF_056760175.1. NCBI lineage: Bacteria > Pseudomonadati > Pseudomonadota > Gammaproteobacteria > Lysobacterales > Lysobacteraceae > Stenotrophomonas > Stenotrophomonas sp. STEN021. Next base: position 11,185 of record NZ_JBRREH010000050.1, read on the forward strand.
CAACCTGGCGCAGGGTTGCACCCTGCTCGCGGGCCTGCTGTTTGATGCTGTCGGTTGTGGAGCGGAAGCTGTTGCTGCCCAGCTCGCCAAGCTCGGGAAACGGACCGTCCACGGGGTACTGGCTGAAGTCGTGGTGGTCGAAGAAACGGCCGAGATTGGCAAGCGCATCATCTATATCTGCCAGGGCCACAATCTGCTGATACTTGCGCTCCGCTTCTTCGGCGTCGCGGCCAACGATGGGCGAAATCCCAGGCAACACCTTGACGTCGGTAACGCTGCGCTGGTGGCCGAGCGCGGCCTGGCGCACCCGCTGGGTGAAGGCCCGGGTAGCCTCCAGCGAGAGCGAAGGGGTGAATACCGCATCGGCGTACTTGCCGGCCAGGCTGATCCCGGCATCGGAGGCACCGGCCTGGAACAGCACCGGTTGACCCTGCGGCGAACGCTGGATGTTCAGTGGACCTTCCACCTGGAAGAACCTGCCCTTGTGCGCCAACGGGCGGAAACTGCCCGGGCTGACATAGCGGCCGGTTTCGCGGTCACGGACGAAGGCATCGTCATCCCAGGAGTCCCACAGGCCCTGCGTCACCTGCAGATACTCATCGGCGATCTCGTAGCGCAGCGCGTGGTCGGGATGCGCGCGCCCGTAGTTGCGGCCTGAACCCTCCAGCGGCGAGGTGACGACGTTCCAGCCCGCGCGGCCGCCGCTGATCAGGTCCAACGAGGCGAACTGGCGCGCGACGGTGAACGGATCGCTGTACGAGGTGGACAAGGTACCTGCCAGGCCGAGCCTGGTGGTGGCCGTGGCCAGAGCCGACAGAATGGTCAGTGGCTCGAAGCGGTTGAGGAAATGCGGGATGGATGTCTCGGTGATGTACAAACCGTCGGCGACGAAAGCGAAGGCAATGCCGTTTGCTTCGGCTTTGCGGGCTATGTCGATGAAGAAGCTCAGGTTGACGCTGGCATCGCTGGGATTGGAAGGGTGCTTCCAGGCATTTACATGGCCGCCAGGCCCTTGCAGCATGATGCCGAACGGTATGGGCCGTGATGGAACAGCGCGAGCTGCTACAGGGTTTGAGGTGGTACTCATCAGGCAACTCCAGGGCGGGGGAGGGCGTCGGTAGCCGAAGATCGGTCAGAGCAGCGCGGTTGCGGGCTGGTTGGCGGTACTGGCCGCCACGTTGGTTGCAGGCGATGGCGTTTGCGCTGCTGCGGAAGGCGCCAGCAGCTCCAACGAACGCAGCCGTACCTGGGCGTCGGCGACGGGAGCATCCAGTACGAATTCCTCGATGCCGAAGTAGGTATGCAGGCGATCCAGTTCGCTGCGTACATGCCGTGCGGTGCCGGCCAGAACATTGGGCTGCAGCTCTTCCACGTAGTAATCGGTGATGCCGGCTTGCCGGGCATAGTCGGCGGCGGCCTCTGCCGAGGACAGGTTGATCGTCTGGTTGTGGCCGAAGTGCAGCCTGTGGATGCGCAGCTCACCAATGTGGCGGGCGGCTTCGGCGGTGCTATCGGCAGCCAGTGCGATGACAGTCAGCAGCGGTGCGAGATTGCTGGCGCGGCGATAGGCAGAGAGCGCACGCTCGATGCTGCGGGGATCACCGTCGAACTGGCCGGCATAGACAAAGCGCCAGCCCAGGCTGGCAGCCAGCTCGGCACTTTCGACGCTTGCACCCAGTAGGAAACGTTCTGCGGGGACGGCAGCGGTGGGCGTGGCGATGGCATCGGCGTGGCGATGCCACGGCGGCAGGTTGCCGTTGAGGAAGCCTTCCAGATCGGTGAGCTGTTTGACGAAATCCAATGGCGTTTCACGTCCATAGGCCAGGGCCTGGCTTGCGGCCGGCAGCCCGCCCGGTGCCTTGCCAACGCCGAGATCAACCCGGCCCGGGGCAAGATTGGCCAGTAGATTGAAAACCTCGGCTATCTTGTACGGGGAGTAGTGGCGCAGCATCACGCCGCCGGTGCCAACGCGGATGCGTTGGGTCTGCGCCAGCACGAAGGCCGCCAGCACTTCCGGTGCGGGCCCGGCCGACTGCGGGAGTGCATGGTGCTCGGCAAACCAATAGCGGTGGTAGCCCAGCTGTTCGGCGCGTTGCGCCTGAACCACGCTGTCGCGCAATGCCTGCTCGGCGGTGCTGCCATCGGCAACGAGGCTCTTGTCGAGGATGCTCAGGTGATAGGTCATGGTCGCCGTGCTGGTTGGGTTGCCGACGCGCTGCTGCGCGGGCAAATGGGGTATCAGGGATGTGGCTGGGCGATGCCGTACAGCTCGCCCAACGTGGCGAAGATGCGTTCGACACCGGACACGTATTGGCGCGCGGCGTGGTGGCCGCTGGCATGTTGGCTTTGGACGTCGACAGGCAACACCAGCTTGGGCAGCGACTGATCGGCGTCACCCACAAAGTCGATCACTGCATCACGCGGGCGCTGGAAGCCGACATGGCGCACATCCAGTTGTTCGCACAGGCCGGGCAGTTGGGTCAGCGCGCCTTCGAGCAGAAGGGAGTGGCGACAGAAGAAGCGTTGATCCTCGATGGCGGGATCCTGGAACTCGGGTTCCAGCAGCAACAGGATGGGTTTCGCAGTGGGCGTGACTGGCATGGGGCTGCTCGCTTGCGGCAGGGACAGCGTCGGCGCTGTGGATTCATCCTAGGCAAGCGCTCGGCCGGCGGCGCTGTGCAACTCGTCAATCAGCGGTCAGATCCGGCCATGACCATGCGCAGTAGGAATAAGTACATGCCATTGTTGGTTGGCATAGGGTGTTGCTCAGTCACTGGCTGCAGATACCGCAGAGACCTGCGGCGCCTGCTGCCGGGCTCAGGCGATCCTGCGCAGCTGAGCATTGCGCGCGAGGCCCAGTACATCGGCTGCACGCTCGGCAGCCAGCGCAATACGTTCCTGCAGCTGACCTGCAGGCAGCTGGTCAGCGTCGAAGTCCGCAGCAGTTGCATAGACCCCGATCGGCAGCGTCAGTGCCTGCAGGAATCCGAACAGTGGCCGTAGGTGATGCTCGAGCATCAGCGCATGGCGCTCGCTGCCGCCGGTGGCGGCCAGCAACACCGGTGTGTTGATCAAGGCATCCATGTCGATCAGGTCGAACAGATGCTTGAACAAACCCGGGTACGCGCCGCGGTAGACAGGTGCGGCGGCCAGCACAAGATCGGCATTCTCTATCCTGCGCAGCTGCAGCTCGACCTCGGCAGTCAGCTCGCTGCGCTGCAGGGCGCTGCCCAGTGGGCGGGCGATGTTGACCAGCTCCACCAGTTGGATGTCCAGTGGCAGATGGTGCTGCAGCTGTTGCAGGATGCTCAGCGCAAGGCTGCGGGTGCGCGAAGCGGGCGAGGTACTGCCGATGACGGCGACGGCTTTCAGTGCGGTGGACATGCGCGGCTCCAGATGAAGGGCGGGGCGATCAGAAGCGATAATTGATGCGGCCATACCAGTAGCCGCCGGTTGTGCCGACGCTGTCGACGCTGGCGTAGTTGAAAACGTAGTTGGCTTTTTCGCTGGCACTGCGCGAGGCGTCAGGGCGCTTGCGCTGGCGTTCGTCAAACAGGTTGTTGATGCCTGCATCCACACTCCAGCCGCGGCCGATGTCGTAGCTGCCGCCCAGGTTGGTTACCAGCAGCGGTGCGAGCTGGTATTTGTAGCCGTTGTTGATACTCTTGATCGGCCCGAAGTAGCTTGCATCCAGACTCAGCTGCCATGGGCCGTTGCTCCAGTGCACACCGGCCAATTGGGTGTAGCGCGGGGTGTGGTAGCGCAGTGCGTATTCGGCGGTTTCATTGAGCAGGCTGATGTTTGGCAACTGCTGCAGGGCGGCGGGTACGCTCGCCACCTGACGGATGTCGGTGCGGCCGAGGTTTGCTGCATAGTTGTAGCGAAGTTGTCCGATCGCCGTGTGCTGGATGGCTTCCAGGGTGAGCTCGACGCCCCGGGTACGGGTGCTGCCCACATTGGTGATGTAGCTGGCGTAATAGGCCTGGCCTGGTGTGATGCTGACGCCGGCGGCACCGAGCAGGTTGTCGACGATGGCCTTCTGGCTGGCGTCTAGCGGACTACCGCTGTTATCGGTAATCGCGTTGGGGTTGGTGGAGTCGTAGCCGATCTGGCTGGATTGACCCAGCTGGTTGCGGATGTTGATCTGGTACACATCCACGGCCGCATTGAAGCTGCCATTGGGCGCGAAGGTGATGCCCAGGCTGTAGTTGGTGGCCTTTTCCGGTTTGAGCGCAGTAGCCCCCAGGGCCAAGGCCGTTGGCGAATTCACCCGCGCCACCAAGGTGGTGCCGCAAGGGCAGTTGCCGGTGGCCTGGTAGAACTGTCCACCCAGGCTGGGAGCATGGAAGCCATTGCTGATCGTGCCGCGCACCGCCACGGCATCGGTGAAGTCGAAGCGGGTGGAAAGGCGTCCGGTGGAGACACTGCCAAAGTCGGAGTGATCTTCGTAGCGTCCGGCCAGGTCCACAAACCAACGCGCGGTGAGGTTGGTCGATACGCCTGCATGGATGGCCTTGCTGTTGCGGCTGGCGTCTACTGCGTCGTCAATGGAGTAGCCAACGAAGCTCGCTGCGCCCCAGCCCAGATAGGATTCTGGCTGTCCTGGCAGGCGCTTGTACTGTTCATGCTGGTATTCCGCGCCAATGCTGACTTCAAGTAGTGAAGAAAACACGCCGGTGTCGAAGGCGCGGCGCAGGTCCAGATTGTTGACCAGTTGCTGGTAATCGACCTTGCCGTCGTACAGATCGGTGGGCGAGCCCGGGTAGGGCAGCGAAAAGTTGAGCGTGTCGCGGGTATAGGTACGGATGGTGTCGCGATTCCAGGTAGCGCTGAAGTCGTAGCTCCACTGCGCCAGACTGCCTTTGACGCCAACGGTGCCGTTGTACTGCTGTTCTTTGGCTTCTATCGAAGGTGAGAAGCCATCCGGGTACACCGCCAAGGCGCCCGGATTGAGTGCGGCAATCGTGGTGGGAAGGCGATAGTTCTGGATGGCACTGCCGGTACGATCGGCGGCGTTGAGGGTGACGTAGAAATCTGCTCCGGCGCCGAGCGGGTGGTCAGCGCTGATCACCGCCGACGTCAGGCGGTAGGACGGGCTGCTGAAGATCTTGTTGGCATCGCTGCCGGCGCTGCCGTCGTACCAGCTGACCGGGTACAGCACGCGCCGGATCGCATGCTGTTGCACGGTGTTCTCCGCCGACACATTGACGAAGCCAGTGGTCCCCCACGGCAGGCCAAGATTGCCGCGCATGCTCGTGCGGCTACCGTCGCCGTCGTAGCTCTGCCCGCTCTCCACTGCCAGCGCGCCGCCGCTGGCCTGTGTCTTCAGGATCACGTTGATCACACCGGCAACGGCATCGGAGCCATAGATGGCTGACGCGCCGTCACGCAGTACCTCAATATGGTCAATCGCTGATAGCGGGATCAACCCGAGGTCGGCCCAGGAATGTCCTGGGAAGGCGCCGCTGTTTGCGCCGCTGACATAGGCGCTGGCGTTGCGCCGTTTGCCGTTGATCAGCACCAGCGTGTAGCCCGGGGAGAGATTGCGCAGCTGGTAGCCGCGGATCAGGCTTTCCTGGTCGGATTGGTAGCCACCTACCTGACTCAATGAGGGCAGTGCTCGCTGCAGGACCTCAAGCAGGGTGGCCTGACCGGTAGCGGCCAGTGCGTCGGCGGAAATGACATCGATCGGGGAGGAGCTGTTCGCCACCGTGCGGGTACTGTTGCGCGAGCCGGTGACGACTACCGTGTTCAAGGTCGAGGCTGCTGCGGCCGGTGCCAGCACATCATTGGCGCTGGCGGTTGATGAGAGCACCGCGGCCAGCAGCAATGCTGCCAATGCAGCGCGCTGGGGCGGGTGGGAAGCGGGATTCGGCAACTGCCGGTCGGCGGACATCGTGGCGGAACTCGTCGTTTGCGGGGACGGGTCCTATTCAAGTTGCAGTTGACGTTGGCGAACATGCGCAAAGGCGTCAGCGGGCGGTCAAGTCCGGCCACGCATATGACGGAGTGTCATCTGCAAACAGCCTGCGGATGTAAACGATCGCATGTTCTGGATACGTGCAGGCAGCTCGCCATGCGTAGTATCGATGCCCATGAACATCCTCGCCGAACCGGTTTCCTCAGCGCCGCTGGTGGCGATTCTGGCTTACGACCAGATGGGAATGTTCGAGTTCGGGTGCGCGGTGGGCATGTTCGCGCCGGTACGCCCTGAGCTGCAGGTGGACTGGTACCGCACCGGCGTCTTCGCCTGCGAACCCGGGCCGCTGCAGGCCTTGGGTGGCATTTCGGTAGAGGTGCAACATGGCCTGGAGTTGATCGATGAAGCCGATACCGTGCTGATTCCTGGTTGGCGCAATCCCGACGAAATGCCGCCGCCACAACTGCTGGATGCGCTGCGGCGTGCGCATGCGCGTGGCGCGCGTCTGGCCAGTATCTGCTCCGGCGCATTCGTGCTGGCGTGGGCGGGTTTGCTTGACGGTGGCAGTGCAACCACCCATTGGCGGCTGACCGAACGACTGGCGCAGCTGTTCCCGGACGTGGCGGTGCGTGCAGACGTGTTGTACGTCGACAGCGGCCAGATCATCACCTCGGCCGGCTCCGCCACCGGCATGGACATGATGCTGCACATGGTGCAGAAGGATTACGGCAGGCGGGTTGCGAATCTGGTGGCGCAGCGCCTGGTGCTGGCGCCTTGGCGCGACGGCGATCGCAGCCAGCTGGTCCCACGGGCCATTCCGCATGGCGAGCCCAGCCGTCTGGCGCGGCTGATGGAATGGATACGCGACAATCTTTCACAGGAGCACACGCTGGCCAGCCTGGCCACGCAGGCGCTGCTCAGTCAGCGCACCCTGCAACGGCAGTTCATGGATGCCACCGGTGTGTCGCCGATTGACTGGGTGATACGCGAACGTGTGGCCTACGCCAAGGAGTTGCTGGAGACCACCGCGCGGCCGCTGCAGTGGATCTGCGAGCAGACCGGCTTTGGTTCGCCAGAGTCATTCCGGCGGCATTTCCGGGCCGCTACCGGTGCCAGTCCGGCCGCCTACCGTGCAGGTCTTGCTGTAGCGGCCGACGCAGCAGCGGGGCTGCAATCCCCGCTTGGCTTGATTGCCGCGCGCTGAGCTGCCAGCGGTGCAGGAGTCTGGCCAGGTGCAGTGGACTGCACCCGGCGCGGAGGATTTGGCGCGGATCAGGCGGTGGGCAACAACGGCTGCAGCACTGGCTCCAGCTGCTCGCGACGCCAGCCGGCGAGGGCGGTGGGCCAGTTGCCACTTTCCAGCAGGGCCTCCAGGTGCTTGCGCGAAGCGAGCAGGCCGTCCGGCAATCCCAGCTCGGCGGTGCGCTTGCTGACGGCGTCCTGCAGGCGCTTGAGTGCGCTCTTGTTGCTGTCGGTGGCCGGCAGGGCCATCGGTGCGTCGGCTTCGTCGGCAAGCGGGGTGTTCAGTGCTTCCCATACCTGCTGGGCCAGCTTGCGCGGGGCCTTGGGGAAGCGGCCGAATACCTTCAGCATGGCTTCGTAATCGGCTGGCGGGTTGCGCGCCAGCACGTTGGCAAGTTCATTGTCCAGGATCCAGCTGCGCGGCTTGTCGCTGCTGCGGGCCTGCTGGTCGCGCCAGCGCAACAGGCGCAACAGGCGCAGCTGGGCGTCGCGCTCCAGCACCTGCGAGGAGCGCATCGACAGATGCGGCCAATGCTCGCCTTCGTCACCTTCGACGCTGGCCAGCAGGCGTTCGCCATCGTCCTGCAGCCATTGCATGCGGCCTGCGGCCTGCAGCTTGGCGCTGATGGTGTCGTGCATGGCGAACAGGTACTCGACGTCGTCGGCGGCGTATTCCAGCTGCGCGTCGCTGAGCGGGCGCTTGAGCCAATCCGAACGGGTCTCGCCCTTGGGCAGGGTGACGCCGGTGATCTCGGCCACCAGCTTCTGATAGCCCATGCCGCCGCCGATCCCGGCCAGTGCCGCACCGATCTGGGTGTCGAACAGCGGCCGCGGCAGCGCGTCGCAGGCGCACTTGAAGGCGACCAAGTCTTCGCTGGCGCTGTGCATGATCTTGGTGATCGAGGTGTCGGTCAGCCAGGGCTTCAGCGCCTCGCACATACCGGGTATCAGCGGGTCGATCAGCAGGATTTCGTCGCCGACCGCCATCTGCACCAGCGCCAGCTGTGGCCAGTAGGTGCGTTCGCGGATGAATTCTGTGTCCAGCCCGATCCGGCTCGGGCGCTGGCGGTAGCGTTCTTCCAACTCCGCCGGGTGTTTGATCCAGTAAGCCACGTGGGGTTCCGTCAACTGCAGGGTTTGCTCAGGCAGGCGAGAATAGCCTAACGTCGGGCCGCTCCCGGGAAAGTGTGCAAGTCAATGGAGGCGTTTTTGGGTAAAACCGGCCAATTGTTGGGTGTGACTGCGTTGTTTCTGGCCTTGGCGGGGTGCAGCGGCAGCGCGCCACAGCCGCCATCGGCTGCGCCAAATGCGGAGCCTGCAAAGAAGCCGAGCCTGGCCGAACGGCTGGAGGCCCGGGCTGAGGCGCGAGCGGACGCCAAGGCTGAAGCGGCGGCGGCCGCCAAGGCGGCAGCTGCAACGCCAGATCCCACGCCGCAGGTTGAGAGCATCACGTTGCCGGTCTGGAACGCGCCGGAGGTCAGTCTGCAGCCCGGGCAATTGGCCGAAGCACGCAAGGCGGCCGACAAGGCGCTGGCCGAGGACCGGCTGTACCGCGACGCCGAGGACGCCATCCCGCTCTACCTGGCGATCCTGGCCCAGCAGCCGAAGGACAGGGCCGCGCAGCGTGGCCTGGACACGGCCCGGCAGCGCCTGCGTGCGCAGGCAAGCGCCTTGATGGCGCAACCGGAGAATCAACGCCAGGCCTTGGCCCAGGCTGCCGAAATCGCCGGCGTTGCGGTTGCCTTGGCGCCCGAGGGCAAGGCCGAGCAGGCCTTGCAGCAGCGTATCGCTGTGGCGCGACGGCTGTTGGCATTGAACCGCGCCGGCGAGCAGGCGCTGCGCCAGCACCAGTTTGGCGAGGATGGCGGCGGCGCGCAGGCGGCCTTCCGCGAAGTGCTGGCTACCGATCCCCTCAATAGCCGTGCCAGGCAGGGTTTGGCGGCAGTGGAAAGCGGCCTGATCCGCCGCGCTGAGAATGCAGCTGCGATGGAGTCGGATTTCACCGCCGCTGCGCGCTGGCTGGACAAGGCCACCACCATCCGTGGCGAAGGCGTGACCCTGAAGGATGCGCGGGCGCGCATCGAAAATATCCGCACCGCCCAGCTCGATGCGCTGCGTGAAGGCGGCCTGCGTGATCTGGTGTCGTCCAAGGGTTTGAAGGATGCACGGCTGAAGCTGGCCCAGGCCGAGCGCATCGCCCTGCCAGGCGACCGTACCGTCGCCTTGCTGCGCGAGCGCATCGAGCTGGTTACCCATTACGGCAGCTTCCGCCCGGGCCAGGTATTCAGTGACGCCTTGGCTGATGGCAGTCGTGGCCCACAGATGGTGGTGGTGCCTTACGGCAGCTTCCAGATGGGGGCGGCCGAGGGCGAGATCGGCAGCAGTGATGCCGAGCGTCCGCAGCATCTGGTGAGCTTCGAGCGCGGCTTTGCAATGTCGATCACCGAGGTCACCGTGGCCGATTTCCGTCGCTTCGTTGAAGCGGCCAAGGCGCGGCCGCGTGCGACCCGGCGCGGCCATTCCATCGTCTATGACGAGCGCAGCGGTAACTTCATCCGCCGCAGCGGGGTGGATTGGCAGTCCGACTACAACGGCGTCAAGGCTGCGCCCAACAGCCCGGTGATGCATGTCAGTGTGCGCGACGCCGAGGCCTACGCGGCTTGGCTGAGCGAGCAGACCGGCCGCTACTATCGTCTGCCCAGTGAGTCGGAATTTGAATATGCATTGCGTGCGGGCAGCCAGGGGCGCTACCCGTGGGGGCGCGCGATGGCACCACCGGAGAACAGCGGCAATTTCACCGGCAGTCTCGACGTATCGCCCAGCGGCCGGCACTGGAACAACGCCTTCATCGGCTACGGCGACGGCTTCTGGGGCACAGCGCCGGTGGCGATGTTCCGCGCCAACGCCTGGGGCCTGCACGACATCAGCGGCAATGTCAGTGAGTGGGTAGCCGATTGCTGGCATGCCAGCTACCGGCGCGCACCGGCCGATGGCGCGGCCTGGTACAACCCCGGCTGCCGGCAACGGGTGATCCGCGGTGGCAACTGGGCCAATGCGCCGGAGCAGACCCGCGCGGCGTGGCGGCAGTCACAGGACTCGGATGTCACCTCGGCGCGCATCGGTTTCCGTCTGGTGCGCGGAATTTGAGCTTGCCGCGGCGTACGCTAGCGTTACCATCGGCCAAGGCCAACCCGGCCCAGACGGAATCCAAGCATGCGACAAGATCCTTTCGGTAACCAAGGCAATGGCGGTCAACGTCGGCGTGGTGGGGGCCTGTTCGGGAATATCCGCTGGGTGATCCTGCTGGGCTTCGCGGTCTATGGCGGCTGCTATTACTTCGGCAACCGCTCGGTGGACCCGTATACCGGTGAGAAGGTGCTGATCGACAGCTCGCTCAACGCCAGTGAAGAGAAGGCGATGGGCCTGCAGGCCTATCAGGAGATACTGGCGCAGGAGCGGCCAGTTGATCCCAACTCGCAGATCGCCCGCCAGGTGCGTGAGATCGCCAATCGCCTGATCGCCAAGGTCGACGTCGTGGAGACTGCGTTGGCGCAGGAACATGGCCTGCAGCCACAGCACTTCGCCAAGGACTTCGATTGGGACGTGAACGTGCTGCAGTCCGACGAAGCCAATGCATTCTGTCTGCCCGGCGGCAAGATGGCGGTCTATACCGGCTTGATCCCAGTTGCGCAGAACGCTGATGCGCTGGCAGTGGTGATGGGGCACGAAATCGCCCACGCCCTGCTGCGCCACGGTGCGCAGCGCATGGCCCAGCAGAAGCTGACCCAGATCGGGCAGATGGCGGGTGCCGCCAGCGGCATGGACGCGCAGCAACAGCAGATGATGATGTCGGCCATGGGCTATGGCTATCTGCTGCCGTATGCGCGCTCGCATGAAACCCAGGCCGATGAGGTCGGGCTGATGCTGGCGGCGGCTGCCTGTTTCAATCCGGAGGAGGCAGTGCCCCTGTGGCAGCGCATGAGCCAGGCCAGTGGCGGCCAGGCGCCGCCGGAGTTTTCTTCCACCCACCCGAATCCCGGGACCCGCATCCAGAACCTGCAGGCCTTGATGCCCAAGGCGCTGGAGTACAAACAGCGCTTCTGCAGCGCAGGACCGGCTGCAAGGTAATCCAGGCGCGTAGCGGGCTGCACAAGCACGTAACGAACGCCGGTGGATGCTCACCGGCGTTTTCATTTGATGGTGGGGTTTGTGATGCATCGTGGTGTAGTGTTGGGCCTGGGTATTGGCATGTTGTTGCTCGGGGTGGTGGTCAGTTGCGGCTGGGGCGCAAATTCCAAGCATATGAAGGCTAGCCGCTATGGCCGGGTGCAGGTGGTGCAGCCGCCTGCAATGGCGCGTGGTCTGGTGATCTATTTCGCCGACCCGACGTTGCCGCAGGCGCAGCGCATGCATGTCGCCGGGCAGTTGGCGCAGTCCGGCGCATGGGTGGCGGTGGTGGATGCTGCGCGCTATCGCGAGCAATTGCAGGGCGGCAATGGCAGCTGCCGGGCGATGGCCGATGATGCTGCGTTGCTGACCCAGAAGCTGCTCAAGCGCGAGCGCGCCGAGCAGTTCTTCCTGCCGGTATTGTTTGGCCAGGGCAGCAGCGCTGGCTTGGTGCGCGACAGTGCGGCCGGCGCGGCCCCCGGTGAATTTGCGGCAGCATTGGTAACCGCGGCCGATGCCAGTCCCGGTGGTATCAGCTGCACCGGCGGGACGGCCGTGGTGCCGGTCAAGTCATTGTCCGAGCAGGAGCTCAAGACCACCTTGCCGGTGGCGCTCGATGCCGCACCTGCGCAGGGCGTGGCCACCCTGCCACTGGTCGAGATGCCGGTCGCCGGCAGCAAGCGGTTGGTGGTGCTGATTTCAGGCGATGGTGGCTGGCGTGACCTGGACAAGGGCTTGGCGCACGAACTCAACCAGCGCGGCATTTCCGTCGTCGGCTGGAACAGCCTGCGCTACTTCTGGAAAGAACGTACTGCCGCACAGGTAGGCGAGGATCTGGACAGCGTGCTGCGCACCTATCGGCAGCGTTGGCAGGTCGATGACGTGGCGCTGGTGGGCTACTCGTTTGGTGCGGACATACTGCCCTTCGCCTATCCGCTGCTCGGTGAGGAACAGCGCCGCTCGGTGCGGCTGGTATCACTGCTGGGGCTTGCGCACGGGGCGGACTTCGAGGTGCGGGTGGGTGGTTGGCTGGGCTGGTTCCGCGCCCAGGAAGTGCCCGTGCAGCCCGCCTTGGCAGGCCTGCAGCCTGTTGCCCATCAGTGTGTCTACGGCACCGATGAGAAAGACAGTCTGTGTCGCGAGCTGCGAGGTGATGCACACATGCAGGTGGTTGAACTGCCAGGTGGCCATCACTTCGACCGTGACCCGAGCAAGCTGGCGCGGATCATTGTTGATCGCTGGGATGCGGCGCCGGCTCAGCCCTGAGTGGAATCGCCGGCTGCCGGTTCGCCGTCAGCCTGTTCGACCCGCAGCTGCAGCCCGCCTTCGGCCAAGCGGGCGCGCAGCTGGTCGCCGGGTTTGACCTGCCCGGCGCTGCGTACCAGAGCGCCATTTTCAACTTTGGTCAGAATCGAATAGCCGCGCGCCACGGTAGCCAATGGGCTTACCGCTTCCAGCGAGCGAGCGATGCTGCGCAGACGTAGGGCATCGCGCTGCAGCTGGCGTGCCATCGCAGCGTGCGCGCGTGGTGCCAGGGTTGCCAGCTTCTCGGCCAACGCGCTCAAGCGGCGCTGTGGCTGGGTGCTGCGCAACACGGTAGCGGCGTGTCGCAGTCGGCCCGCCCGGCGTTCCTGTTGCTGCTGCCAGGTGGCATGCAGGCGTGCGAACGCAGCCTGCTGGCGATGCTTGAGCAGGTTCAGCCGTGCCTGCGGGCTATGTGCCTGCAGCCGCAAGGCGGCGCGGTCGGCGCGCTGCATGGCCTGGGTCATTGCGTGTACCTGCAGCTGCTGCAGGCGTTGCGCCAACCGGCGTACCCGCAGCGCAAGATCGCGTTGGTCCGGAACCAGCAGCTCGGCGGCTACGGATGGCGTCGGCGCGCGCAGATCGGCGGCGAAGTCGCTCAGGCTGAAGTCGGTTTCGTGGCCTACCGCCGAGACCACCGGCGTGTTGCTGGCGGCGACGGCACGCGCCAGTTGTTCATCGTTGAAGGCCCACAGGTCCTCCAGCGAGCCACCGCCACGGGTCAGCAGGATCACGTCGTAGCGGCCGCTGGCATCGGCCTGGCGCAGCAACGAGGTGATCTGCGGTGCCGCGGTTGCGCCCTGTACCAGTGACGGCAGCAGTTCGACTTCCAGCATCGGGAAGCGCCGCTCCAGCACGCTCAATACGTCGCGTACCGCCGCGCCACTGGGCGAGGTGATCACCGCAAGGCGGCGCACATGCGCCGGCAGCGGGCGCTTGCGAGCCGGATCAAACAGGCCCTCGGCTTCGAGCCGGGCCTTGAGCTCGTCGTAGGCGCGGCGCAGCGCGCCTTCGCCGGCTTCTTCCATGTGGTCGAGGATCAGCTGGTAGTCGCCGCGTGCTTCGTACAGCGTCAATCGGCCGCGCACCAATACGCGCATGCCTTCGCGCGGGAGGAACTTCAGCCACTGGCTCTTGGGCTTGAACATCGCTGCACGCACCTGGGCGCGTGCGTCCTTCAAGGTGAAGTACAGATGCCCGGAGGCGGGCCGGCTGACACTGCCCAGTTCGCCTTCCACCCATACCATTGGGAACGTGCTCTCCAGAAGGTCGCGCGCCAAGGTGTTGAGCTGGTTGGGGGTGAGGACGTCGTTGCTGGAGGTCATGGTTCAACTGCTATGCCGATAGGACGCTCGGCCGCGCCGGGGGCGCAGCGGAGCTGACGGCCCCTATCTTACGGGAGCGACTGCGCTGGCCGGCGATATCGGAATGGGGTCAGGGCTTCTGCGTGGCGTCGGCATGCCGCTGCAAGGCCCACTGCACATGTTCGCGCACCACTTCGGATGCATGCGTCTGGCGGCTTTGCAGCGCTTGCCTTGCGGCGGGAGAGGGCGCGACATTGCCCAGCGCCACGGCAATATTGCGCAGCCAGCGTTCGTGGCCGCTGCGACGGATGGGACTGCCCTCGGTGCGGCGCAGGAACTCGTCTTCTTCCCAGGCGAACAGCTCGGGCAGGGTGGCGGTATCCAGATTGTTGCGGGCGCGGAAGTCGGGCTCGTCGGTGCGCCGGGCGAACTTGTTCCAAGGGCACACCAGCTGGCAGTCATCGCAGCCATAGATGCGGTTGCCCATCAGTGGGCGCATTTCCAGCGGAATCGCGCCTTCGTGTTCGATGGTCAGGTAGGAGATGCAGCGGCGTGCGTCGAGCCGGTGCGGGGCGATGATGGCGGCGGTGGGGCAGACATCGATGCAGCGCGTGCAGCTGCCGCAATGCGCGGTGGCTGGCACATCCACCGGCAATGGCAGGTCAACGTAGATCTCGCCGAGGAAGAACCAGGAGCCGCCGTTGCGGTCGATCAGGCAGGTGTGTTTGCCGATCCAGCCCAGCCCGGCATTGCGCGCGAGTGCGCGCTCCAGCACAGGAGCTGAGTCGACGAAAACCCGGTAGCCGAATTGCCCGATCTCGCCGGCGATGCGCTCGGCCAGCTTCTGCAGGCGGTTGCGCATCAGCTTGTGGTAATCGCGGCCCAGCGCGTAGCGCGCCACATAGGCGCGCTCGCCATCATTCAAAGTTGCCCAGGCTTCGGCATCGTCCTTGTGACCGTAATCCAGACCAACCGAGATCACCCGCAGCGTGCCGGGCAGCAGTTCCTGTGGGCGTGCCCGCAAGGTGCCGTGGCGCGCCATCCATTCCATCGTCCCGTACAGGCCTTTGCCCAGCCAATCGGCCAGATGCGCTTCATCCTCGCCCAGCTCGATGCCGCTGACCCCGCAGCGCTGGAAGCCTGCCTCACGGGCAAGCTGGCGGATGCGCAGCGACAACTGCGCCGGATTTGCGGCGGTAACGGCTTCAGACATGGCGCAAGTATAGAATTGCCGGCATGTCAGAGCCCGTCGAATTGTTCGATATCACCGCTGCCCGCCAGATTGATGGGCAAGCGACCGCTGCCCTGGGCGGCGATGCTTACCTGCTGATGCAGCGCGCCGGCCACGCCGCGTGGCAGACCGCGCTGCAGTATTGGCCGCAGGCGCGGCGTATCGTGGTGGTGTGCGGGCCGGGCAACAACGGCGGCGATGGCTATGTGCTGGCCCGTCACGCCCGCCAGTCTGGACGTGATGTCAGTGTGCTGCACCTGCCGGAGGCGTCGCCGCGCACGGCCTTGGCGCAGCGCGCCTGCACCGACTATCTGGCGGTTGGCGGTCACGTTGAGATCGCGTCGCATTGCCTGCAGCAGGCCGATCTGATCGTCGATGCGCTATATGGCATCGGCTTCAGCCGTGCGCCAGATACCGAAGACGGCGCCCTGATTGCAGCAATGAATGCTGCTTCTGCGCCGGTGTTCGCGCTGGATGTGCCCAGTGGCGTTGATGCGCTCAGCGGTAACGTGGCCGGCGCGGCGGTGCGTGCGGCGCGGGTATTGCAGTTCATCGTGCCGCATCAGGGCCTGCACACCGGTGCGGCGCTGGAGCATGCCGGGCAGCGCTTGCTGGCTGATCTGGAGGTGCCGGCTGTCGCATTCGAGGGTGTCAGCGCGAGCGCGCTGCGCTGGGCCAAGCCGCAGTTGCTGCGGGCTCTGCCGCCGCGTCGGCTCAATACCCATAAGGGCGAATCCGGGCATGTGCTGTGCGTCGGCGGCAACCATGGTAGCGGTGGCGCGGTGATGCTTGCTGCCGAGGCTGCGCTGCGCGGTGGTGCCGGTCTGTGCAGTGTGGCGACACGCGCACTGCATGTGGCGCCGTTGTTGGCGCGTTGTCCAGAAGCGATGGCGCATGCCGTCGATAGTTCCGAGGATTTCGCGCCATTGCTGGCACGCGCCACTGTCATCGCGCTTGGGCCCGGACTGGGCCAGGATGATTGGGCGCATGCCTTGTGGTCGGCGGTGCTGGCCAGCGGCAAGCCGCTGGTACTGGATGCCGATGGTTTGAATCTGCTGGCCGCCGATCCACGGCCGTTGCCGCAGGCGATTCTCACCCCGCATCCGGGCGAGGCCGCGCGCCTGCTCGGTACCGATACCGCCAGCATCCAGCGTGATCGCTTCGGCGCAGCGCATGCTTTGGCAGCGCGCTATGCGGCAGTGGTGGTGCTCAAGGGCGCCGGCACGGTGATCGCCGCGCCGGGGCAGTTGCCGCGGGTGATTGCCGCGGGCAATCCGGGCATGGCGGTTGGCGGCATGGGCGATCTGTTGACCGGCGCTATCGCCGCCGTGTTGGCGCAGGGCCTGTCGCTGTTTGATGCAGCCAGTGCCGGTGCCTTGCTGCACAGCCTGGCCGGTGACGCAGCGGCCAGCGAAGGTGAGCGCGGGCTGCTGCCACGCGATCTATTGCCGCACCTGCGGGCGCTGGCCAATCCATAATGTCTCCCATGATCGAATTGTCCTTGCCCCACCCCGAGAGCACCGACCTGCTGGGTCAGGCCTTGGCACAGACCCGGCCCGCGCAGGCGGTGGTTCACCTGCAAGGTGACCTTGGCGCTGGAAAATCCACCCTGGCCCGCGCCCTGCTACGCGCGCTGGGCGTGCTGGGGCCGATCCGCAGCCCCACTTACACCTTGATCGAACGCTATCCGCTGGACAGCGGCGAGGCCTGGCATCTGGACCTGTACCGGATCGGCAACGCCGGCGAGCTGGATTTCCTCGGTCTGGACGACGCCAGCGCCGACCTGTGGCTGATCGAATGGCCCGAGCGCGGGGCAGGCGGGCTGCCGCCGTTGGATCTGATGGTTGCGCTGGAGATCGACGGCCATGGCCGTCGTGCGCAGTTGCAGGCACATAGCCCGACCGGTGAAGCTTGGCTGCAGCGGTTGCGCAAAACGGAGTACTTGCAGGGGCTTTCTGCCCTGTAACAACAGGAAGTTACGGCAGGTTGCGGATTATTAAGGGAAAAAATGTTGCAATTACCGAAATCCGGTGATTGAATCCGCTCATGACTACGGGAAACCGCCTGTTTGCATTGTCTGTCGCCGTCGCCGGCCTGTGTCTGGCCAGCGCTTCCGCGTGGGCCGGTGAGATCCGTGGGCTGGGTTTGAGCGCTGGCGCCACCGGCACCCGCGCCGAGATCCAGCTCGCCGGTGGTGGCAGCTACAAGACCATCAGCCTGGCCGGCCCCAACCGTTTGGTCATCGATTTCCCCGATTCCACCGGCGTGCGCGGCCTCAAGATGCCGGCGGCCGTTGGTGTGGTCACCGCCGTGCGCACTGGCAATCCGGTGCCGGGCACATTCCGTATCGTGTTTGATCTGGCCGAATCGGTGGCCGCGTTCAAGCCGCAGATGCAGGGGCAGGGCGCCGAATCCAAGTTGCTGATCGAGTGGCCGGGTGAAACCGCGCCGCGCGTGCCTGCTGCAGTTGTTGCCAGCACGCCAGCGGCATCCGTAGCGCCGGCCGTTGCCGCGGTGAATCCCGAGCAAGCGCGTGCCGAGGCGGCGCGCGCAACGGCGGCGTTGACAGCCGCGGTGCGCCAGCAGGCAACCACGCCGCCGGCTCCAGTCCAGAGTGCCCCGAATCCTGCACCCGCGCCGGTAACCCCGGTCGCAGCTGCAACGGGCAGCCCATCGGCGGGGTCGTCGGTGTCTTCGCCAGCAGCCATTCTCAGCGGTCAGGGCACCCCGGTCCGTACGACGATTGCCACCGGTGTGCCGACCCCGATCACCCGCCCGGCTGAACCTGTCGTTGCTGCACCGGTTGTGGCGGCGGAAACGCCTGCACCACGTCCGGCCATGCCAAGTGACGCGTCACGAATTCGCATGGCACCCGGCATGCGTAATCTGGTGGTGGCCATCGATCCGGGCCACGGTGGTCAGGACCCGGGTGCTGTCGGGCCCACCGGCAAGCGCGAGAAGGACGTGACGCTGGCCGTCGCACGTGAGCTGGCCCGCCAGGTCAATGCCACGCCGGGGCTGCGCGCCTACCTGACCCGCGACACCGACGTATTCATCCCGTTGCCGATGCGCGCGCAGCGTGCGCGTGCGGCCAAGGCTGACATCTTCATTTCGATCCACGCCGATGCGGCCGAAAATCGCTCGGCGACGGGTTCTTCGGTTTATGTGCTGTCTACCAAGGGCGCATCCTCGCAGCGTGCGCGTTGGCTGGCGGACAAGGAAAACTCGGCCGACCTGATCGGCGGCGTCAGCCTCAACCGCACCGAGGGTACCTTGGCCAACGTGCTGCTGGATCTGGCCCAGAGCGGCTATATGAAGGCTTCCGAAGATGCGGCGGGGCATGTGTTGGGTGGCCTCAAGCGTATCGGCAACAACCACAAGCCCAATCTTGAACGGGCCAATTTCGCTGTATTGCGTACCTCCGACATGCCGGCGATGCTGGTCGAAACCGCCTTCATCTCCAACCCGGATGAAGAGCGCCGTCTGATCGATCCGGCCTATCAGCGTCGCATTGCCGGCGCGGTGCTGGATGGCGTGCATACCTTCTTCAGCCGTCAGCCGCCGCCGGGCACCCTGTTCGCCGCCCGCGCCCAGGCGGAGATGGATGCTGCAGCTGGCACTGTTGCTGGTGGTAGCAAGTAAGTCTGCGCTTGCTTTGAGCCCCTCTCCCCGCGGGAGAGGGGTTGGGGTGAGGGCAGAGCGAAACAGCGGCGGTGCACTGGCAGTTCATTTCCGGCCGCTGCGGGCGGAGTCGCTGGCGGGCGCACCCTCATCCGCCCCTTTGGGGCACCTTCTCCCGAAGGGAGAAGGGAGTGGCTCGCGGCCGCTGCGGCGCCTCCGGCGATGGCGATTGGCCAGCACCAGTCTCGGTGTTCGGCCCGTGCTCGGCTATCATCGTCGGCATGCATGAAGTCAGTCTGATCCCCCGCCAAACCTCGTTCCCGTGTCGCGCCACAGCCCCGCTATTGACCGGCGGTGCGGCATGAATGCGATCCGTCCGCTGCCGGAAATCCTGATCAACCAGATCGCCGCCGGCGAAGTGGTCGAGCGGCCCGCCTCGGTGGTCAAGGAGCTGGTCGAGAACGCGCTCGATGCCGGTGCCACGCGGGTCGATATTGATCTGGAAGAGGGCGGTGTACGCCTGATCCGCATCCGCGACAACGGTGGTGGTATTGCCGCCGAACAGCTGCCGCTGGCGGTGTCGCGCCATGCCACCAGCAAGATCGCCAGCCTGGACGATCTGGAATCGGTGGCCACGCTGGGCTTCCGTGGTGAAGCCCTGCCGTCGATTGCCTCGGTCAGCCGCTTCACCCTGGCCTCGCGGCGTGCCGACGACGAGCACGGTTCGGCGTTGCAGATCGAAGGCGGCAAGCTTGGCGACGTCACTCCACGTGCGCACGCGCCGGGCACCACGGTGGAAGTGCGCGAGCTGTTCTACAACGTGCCGGCGCGGCGCAAGTTCCTGCGTGCCGAGCGTACCGAGCTTGGCCATATCGAAGAATGGCTGCGCTCGTTGGCGCTGGCGCGTCCGGATGTGGAGCTGCGTGTTTCGCACAACGGCAAACCTTCGCGCCGTTACAAGCCGGGCGATCTCTACTCGGATGCACGTCTGGGCGAAACCCTGGGCGAGGACTTCGCACGCCAGGCGCTGCGCGTGGACCACAGTGCAGCCGGTCTGCGTCTGCATGGCTGGATCGCGCAGCCACAGTATTCGCGGGCCAGTTCCGATCAGCAATACCTCTACGTCAACGGCCGCTCGGTGCGTGATCGCAGCGTCAGCCATGCGGTGAAGATGGCCTACGGCGATGTGCTGTACCACGGTCGACAGCCGGCCTACGTGTTGTTCCTGGAGCTTGACCCGACCCGGGTCGACGTCAATGTGCATCCGGCCAAGCACGAAGTGCGCTTCCGTGATTCGCGATTGATCCATGATTTCGTCTATCGCACCTTGAAGGATGCACTGGCGGAAACCCGCGCCGGCATGGAGCCTGCCGCAGCGCAGGCACTTCCTGCGGATCCACAGGCGCAGGCGGCACCAAACTACGCTGGCGCGGGCGGCTATTTGCTCTCGCGTCCCGGCGGCAGCGCGGGCGGTGGTGGTGGCAGCGGCAACTGGCAGGCACGGCAATCGCCGCTGGGCCTGCAGGTGGCTGATGCGCCATCGGCGTATGCCGCCCTGTATTCGCCGGCTGAGAGCGGTGCCGAGGTGCTGCGCCAGACCGATAGCGGTCCGTCATTGCCACCCACCTCCAACGATGCTGGCGTGCCGCCGCTGGGCTATGCGATCGCCCAGTTGCACGGTATCTACATTCTGGCCGAGAACGCCGAAGGCCTGATCGTGGTGGACATGCATGCCGCCCATGAGCGCATCGGCTACGAGCGCCTGAAGAACGCGCATGACGGCATCGGCCTGCATGCGCAGCCGCTGCTGGTGCCGATGACCCTGGCGGTAGGCGAACGTGATGCCGATACCGCTGAACGTGAGGCGGCCACCTTGGCTGCGTTGGGTTTCGAGGTCACCCGTTCCGGCCCCGGCTCGCTGCATGTGCGCAGCATTCCAGCATTGTTGGCCAATGCCGAGCCGGAAGGCCTGCTGCGCGATGTGCTCGGCGATCTGCGCGAGCACGGCCAGAGCCGGCGCATCGCCACCGCGCGTGACGAGCTGTTGTCGACCATGGCCTGCCACGGCGCCGTGCGTGCCAACCGTCGACTGACAATTCCCGAAATGAATGCCTTGCTGCGCGACATGGAAATCACCGAGCGCTCCGGGCAATGCAATCACGGCCGCCCGACCTGGGCGCGCTTCTCCTTGGCTGAAATTGATCGCTGGTTCCTGCGGGGGCGTTGATGAAACACATAGTGGGGAGCGTGGCTCTGGTTGCCGCGATGTTGCTCGGTGGCTGTGGCGATGATGCGCAGAATGCAACGCAGGCGGCGAAGGTCGCGCCTGCTTTCGCGCACGACAATGCGCTGTGGCGCGAACAACGGCTGACCGAATTGTTGGCTCCGGATGGCTGGACCAGCTTGGTTGGGCTGCACTGGCTGGATCTGAAAGCGCATTACATCGGCAGCGGTAGCACCAGTGGTATCCGCTTGGCGGTAGGGCCGCCGCGCATGGGGCTGGTCACACGCGTAGGCAAGGCATGGTTCTTCGCGCCCGAGCCTGGCGTGTCGGTGAAGGTTGATGGGCAGGTGGTTAAGGGGCGTATTCCGTTGCACAGCGACCATGCTGAAACGCCGACGCTGATCCGCTTCGACGATGACAAAGGCAGTTTGAGCCTGATCGAGCGGGGCGAACGCTTTGGCTTGCGGGTGAAACACGCCGACGCACCGGCACGGCTGCACTTCACCCACCTGGATTACTGGCCGGCGGATCCGAGCTGGCGCATCACCGCGCGGTTCGTGCCGCATGACGTCAATAAAACCATTCCGATTGTTGATATCACCGGGCTGACCACCGAGCTGGCCAATGCCGGGGCGATCGAGTTCGAACGTGACGGACGGACTTGGCGGCTGGAAGCATTGGGCGATGTTGGCCGTCCGCTGCAGGTGATCTTCGCCGACCGCACCAGTGGTCGTGGCAGCTATGCGGCTGGGCGCTACATCGATCTCGATGTGCCGGATGCAAAAAGCCAGGTGGTGATCGATTTCAATCGCGCCTACAACCCGCCGTGCGCCTTCACCCCGTTCGCTACCTGTCCTTTGCCGCCGCCGGAGAATCGCCTGGACATGGCAGTGGAAGCCGGTGAGAAGGCCTATGCCAAACCCAAGCAGGAGCCAGCAGCATGAATTGGATCAAGCGTGCAGGCATGTTGTTGGCGACCAGCTTGTTGGTTGCCGCGCCGCTGCTGGCAAGCGCAGCTTCGCCCAAGCCGGCGCCGAAGCAGCCACCGGTACCGCTGCTGTGGAAGGTCAGTGGGGCACAGGGGAGTGAGCTGTATCTGCTGGGTTCGTTCCATCTGCTCAAAGCAGATGACTATCCATTGTCCAGCGATGTGGATCGCGCATTCACCGCTGCACAGCGTTTGTTGTTCGAACTGTCACCGGAGGAGATGAACTCCCCGCAGCTGGCGACGCAGATGATGCAGGTGGCGATGCGCCGTGACGGCCGCCAGCTCAAGGATGATCTTGATGCGGCCACCTGGCAGCGGCTTGAACGGTGGGGTACGGCCAACAACATGCCGGTTGACCGTTTGGCCGGGCTCAAGCCCTGGTTCGTTGGCCTGACCATCAGCATTGCGCAGATGACGCGGCAGGGGCTGGATCCGAAGTCCGGCCTGGATCGGCATCTGATGGACCGCGCCGCACAAGCCAACAAGCCGGCCATGGGCCTTGAAAGCGCGGCCTCGCAGATCACCATGCTCGACAGCATGAGCATCGATGAGCAGCGTCAGTTGTTGCGCGAAGCCTTGGAGCAGGTGGACAAGGGGGATGAACAAAGCCGCCAGCTGCATGACGCCTGGCGGCGCGGCGATGACGTGATGTTGTGGCGGGACATGGCCGCGCAGATGAAGCGGGAGTATCCGGGGCTGTATCAGCGGATCAATGTGGACCGCAACAATGCCTGGTTGCCAAGTCTGCAGCAGTGGCTGCAGCCCGGACGCGGAAATACGCTGGTGGTGGTCGGTGCACTGCACCTGCTGGGCAGCGATGGGGTGGTCGAGAAGCTGCGCGCGCAGGGCTACAAGGTCGAGCGGATCTGCAGCGCCTGCAAGCGCTGAGTCCTTTGGCTTTGCAGCTTTTGTGGGAGCGGCGGGGGGGGGGGGGCCGGCGGCGCGCCCGGAGCACCCGCGCGCGGGGGGGGGGGGGGGGGGCGGCGCCCCGCCCAACA